>DASZHU010000164.1:0-4289 GCA_035937605.1 Acidimicrobiales bacterium
TCGACGGCGGAATGAAGGTCTGGTGATCAGGAACCGCTCCGCCTTCTGGGTCGTCGCGTTCGCCTTCCTCGTCGTCATGGGCTTTGCGACGCTGCCGAGTCCGCTCTACGGGTTGTACCGGCAGCGCGATCATCTCTCGGCGTTCACGATCACCATCGTCTACGCCATCTGGGCGGCGGGCACGATCGCTGCGCTGATCGCGGTTCCGTTCATCGCGCAGCGCATCGGCCGCCGCGGCGTGATGCTTGTTGCGGTCGCCACGATGATGGCGGCCGCGGGCGAGCTTGCGGCGTGGAAGGCGCTGCCGGGCCTGCTGCTTGGACGCCTGCTCACCGGTGTGTCGGTCGGGTTGGCCGCCGGCACGGCGATCGCATACCTCATCGAGCTGCGGCTCCGTGCAGATCCGAATGCATCGCCGGTTATCGCTCGGACGATCGGCACGTCAGTGAACGTCGGCGCGCTCGGAGTCGGTCCCCTCGTTGCCGGCTGCCTCGCCGCCTGGGCGCGTCATCCGCTCACGTTGCCCTACCTCGTCTGGATCGTGCTCGGTGCGGTTGCCTTTGTCGGTCTCGCGGCCGCACCGGAGACAGGTGCGCCGGCCGCAAGTCGATCGCCCTTCTCGGTCAGGCTTTCTGTGCCGGCGGGCGCGGCGACGCTTGCGGCTTTCGCGGCCAACGGGCTCTTCGCGGGACTGTCCGGGCTGTTCCTCGCCACGACGCTCCACCATCCGTCGCACGCACTTGCGGGGGCGACGCTGTTTGTCGTTTTCTCGGCCGGGGTGCTGTCGCAACTCGCAACGGGAAAGAGCTCTGCGTCGCGCGTGTTCGCGCTCGGCACGATCTCGATGCTCGTCGGGCTCGCGCTTCTTGTGACCTCCGTGCGCCTTTCGACGCCGAGTCTCGTGCTGTTCCTCGTGAGTGGTGGCCTGGTCGGCGCAGGCGCGGGCGCCGTCTTCAAAGGGACGACCGGCCTCGTGCTCGATGGAACGGCACCCGAGAACCGCGTGGCCATGACCTCGGAGTTGCTCATCGCGCTGTTCGTCGGGCTCTCCGTTCCCGCGATCGGCGCGGGAGTCGCGCTCCGCCAGGGTGCAAGCGCACCGAACACGGTGCTCGGTTTCGCCATTGTCGTCGGCCTCGGAGTCGCCGCCGCGGGATGGGCGCTGCTCGGGCGCAGGTCGAAGAGCTCGCCGCAGCTCGGAAAGGAGCCAGCTTGACAATCGCAATCATCGGGGTCGGCAACATCGGAACCGCGATCGCACGGCGTCTCGTCGGCGGTGACGAAAGCGTCGTCGTCGCGGCGAAGGACGCGTCACACGCGGACGCGCTCGCCGAGGAGCTCGGGCCGCGCGCACGCGCGGCTTCCGTCGAGGACGCGGTCACGGGTGCCGACGTCGTCGTCTTCGCCCTCTGGCTCGACGACATGAAGGGCGTGATCTCGGAGCACGCGTCGTTGCTCGACGGCAAGATCGTCGTCGATCCCTCCAATCCGCTCGGCTTCGACGCGACCGGGCAGATCTTCCGGACGCTCGCCGACGACCAGTCGGCCGCATCGATCGTCACCTCGCTGCTCCCGGCGAGCGTGCACTACGTGAAGGCGTTCGGCACGCTGGGCGCGGACGCTCTCGCGAGCGGAGCGAACCGTGAGCCGCGGCGGGCGGTGCTCTTCTATGCGACCGACGACGACGCAGCAGCAACGGTAGTCGAACAGCTCATCGTGGCTGCCGGGTTCGAGCCGTTGAAGGTGGGCGGCGTCGCCGAGGCCGGACGGATCGAAGGACCGGCAGGCGACCTCACCCAGTACGGCTTGAAGGGCAACCTCGTCGATCTCAACGAAGCGCGCGCCGCCATCGCGGCGAGAAAGGTGACGACATGAGCACAGCGGAAGCGACAATCGACATGTCGAACCTCCCTGACTATGCGCCGGTGCCGAAGGCGGCGCTCGGCCCTGCGTTGAACGAGCAGGGCTACTACGTCGGCCGCGTCGAGCAGAACCTGTACTGGATCACCGACGGCACCTACCAGTCGGCGTTCCTGACGACGTCGGACGGCGTCGTCTTGCTCGACGCGCCGCCCACGATCGGCAACAACATCCAGCGCGCGGTGGACGAGATCGCCTCGGCGAACGGCGTCAGCAACAAGGTCACCCACCTGATCTACTCGCACCACCACGCCGACCACGCCGGCGCCTCATCGCTGTTCGACAAGAACGTCACGCGCATCGGACACGAGGAGACACGACGGTTGCTGCTGCGCGACGACGACCCCGCCAGGCCACCCAACGAGGAAACCTTCCAGGACCATCGCACGCTCGAGATCGGCGGCGAGCGGATCGACCTCGCGTGGCACGGCGCGAACCATTCACCCGACAACATCCTGATCCACCTGCCCGACCACGACACGCTGATGCTGATCGACATCGTCAACCCCGGTTGGGTGCCGGTCTACAACTCCAACCTGACCGAGGACATCCCCGGCTACATCGAAGCGCCGGCGAACGCGCTCGCCTACTCGTGGAAGCACTTCATCGGCGGCCACCTCGGCCGGCTCGGCACCCGCGACGACGTGACGTTGCACCAGCAGTACATGGCCGACATCGTCGCGAGCTCGCGGACGGCGATCGACACTGTCGTCGACCCGACGCCCTACTTCCAGAAGTACGGCGAGAACACCTGGGCCGCGCTGAAGGGCTTCCTCGACGAGGTCACCCGCGTCGCGGCGGCTCCGGTGATCGAGAAGTACACCGGCGTGCTCGCCGCAGCCGACGTTTTCACGGAGCACACGGCGTTCTGGGTGATGGAGTCGATCCGGCTTGACCTCGGCTACGGCTCACAGGTGCACCCCTGATGGCCAGCCTGCCGGTACGCGACCCCGTCGGCGATCACCTGCTGACGCCCAAGAACGCGGCCCTGGTCCTGATCGACTACCAGCCGCCGCAATTCTCAGCGGTCCACTCGATCGACCCAGACCTGCTGCTCGAGAACATCGTCTCGACGGTGAGGACCGCGAGGGCGTTCGACCTGCCGATCGTCCACTCGACGATCAACGTCGCGACAGGACGGAGTGAGACGACCGTGCCGCGACTCGCGGAACTGCTCGACGGCTACCCCGCGATCGACAGGACTTCGACGAACGCGTGGGAGGACGCGGAGTTCATCGACGCCGTGCGCGCGACCGGGCGGCGCAAGCTGATCCTCTGTGCCCTCTGGACGGAGATCTGCATGGCGTTCCCCGCCCTCGACGCGCTGCGGGAGGGCTACGACGTCTATCCCGTCGTCGACGCGATCGGCGGTACAAGCGAGGAGGCCCACCGCATGGGTCTCCAGCGCGTCGTCCAGGCAGGTGGGCAGCCGGTCACCTGGGTCGCGCTCGCCGTCGAGCTTCAGCGCGACTGGGCCCGCGAAGAGACCGTCGCCGACGTGATCGAGATCGTGCTCACGGATCGCCTGCTCAAGGAATGACGGCAGCGTCCCTCGCCGATCCCGCGGCGCGCGAGTTCCTCCGGAACGCCGATCCGGTCCTGGCACGGCTGATCGACCCGCGCCCGGACTTCCGTCCCGGCGCGTGGAAGGAGGAGCTCCCGCCGCTGGACGCGTTCGGGACGCTTGTGTTCCAGGTCGCCGGCCAGCAGCTCTCGGTCGCCTCGACCCGCGCGATCATCGCGCACGTCGAGGAGCGCTTCGGCGGGCACATGCCGTCGGCGGCAGAGCTGCTCGCGGTTGACCCGCAGGTGCTGCGTGACAGCGGCTTTTCGGCTCGCAAGGATCAGACGCTGCGTGCGCTCGCAGACCGGTTCGTCGACGGGCGCCCTGAGCGACGAGTCGCTCGCTCACATGACCGACGAGGAAGTCGAAGCCGCTCTGACCGAGGTGCCAGGCATCGGGCCGTGGTCGGCGCGAGGGTTCCTGCTCGTCGCGCTCGACCGTCCCGACGTCTACCTCACCGGCGACATCGCCCTGCGGCGAGCGATTCAACGCGCCTACGGATTCGACCACGTTCCCAGCCAGGCCGAGCTGGCCGAGATATCGGACCGCTGGCGCCCGTACCGCAGTCTTGCCGTCAGCTACCTCTTCGCATCCGAATATGACCGCGAACGCGATGGGGCGCCGACGTTGCTCACTTTGTGAATGCTCGGAGCTCCGGCGGAACGAACACCGGCAACCCGTGGCTAGTGGTCGTCATCGTGTGCGTCGCGCGGTTCATGGTCGTTCTCAACGCGACGATCGTCAATGTCGCGCTCCCATCGATTCAACGCGGGCTTCGGTTCAGTCCCACCGGTCTGCAGTGGGT
>DASZHU010000165.1:0-4830 GCA_035937605.1 Acidimicrobiales bacterium
CACCGGCCCGGGAAGCCGACCTGCCATCAGCTCCTGGGTGTCCGGCGGCACGGGCCGATCCCGCTCGTTGAGGACGTAGGTGATCGGCACGTCCATGACCACGGACCAGTGCACGGGCTGGAAGTAGTGGTGCACGGTGTCGGCAACGAATCGAACCGGGTCGGTGACGAACGCGACGTCGTCGTCGCCCAGTGGCTCGCCGCCGTAGGCCGTTCGTGAACGGTCGACATCGGCGGGTGGCCCGGGGAGCGTGATCGGCGCATCCGAGGGTGCAGCCTGTACCGCCGCCGCGAGCCCGTCGCGGTGCCGGTCCTGCATGCAGTCGAGGCCGCAGCCGCCTTCCGGTGGAACCAGCGCGGCGTTGAGCACGACGCGATGGACAAGCCCACCGAGTGCGGCGACGACGCCGGGGACGACCAGACCGCCTGAGGAGTGGGCCACAAGCACGATCGGATCGCCGATGCGTGCCCCGTGGATGTCGGCGACCACCGAGGCGACCTCGTCGTCGACGGAGATCCGTGCGAGATCTGCCGGATGCGAGCCGCGACCGGGTAGGTCGACCGCCAGTACCGGGCCGTCGAGGAGCGGGCCGAGCCGGTCCCAGAAGCGTGCGGTCGAGCCCCCGCCGTGCACGAGCACACAGGTCACCGAAAACATCATGCTGTCCGCGCGAGTGATCCGCTGACCGGCCCGGGACGAAGAGACGGCGACAGCTCGACTACCCGGGAGTGATGACGAGCGCGGCGCGAGCGGGGGCGCTGCGTCTCGTGGGAGGCTTGGCGCGATGCTGGACGTCGCACCGCTCACGGCAACCATCGGCGCCGAGGTTTCCGGAGTGGATCTTGCGGGAGATCTCGACGACGACGCGATCGGCGAGATCAGAGACCTCCTGCTCGAGTGGAAGGTGGTGTTCTTCCGGGACCAGCACCACCTCGACCGTCCTCGCCATGTTGCGTTCGGCCGACGTTTCGGCGAGCTCGAGGTCCACCCCGTCACGCCGGCCGATCAGGAGCAACCCGAGGTCTTCGTGATTCCCGCAGGCGGCAGGTTCCGCGCGCCCGACAACTGGCACTCCGACGTCACGTGGCGGCCCGAACCGTCGATGGGGTCGATACTCCGAGCCGTCGAGCTCCCACCACTAGGGGGCGACACCTTGTGGGCGGACATGGCGAAGGCGTACGACCTTCTCGACGACGAGACGAAGGAACGGATCGACGGTCGCGCCGCGACGCACGATTACGCCTCGGCGTTCGGGCGCGGTAAGCCCCTCGAGGTGCAGGAGAAGATGCGCGCCCAACACCCGACGGTCGAGCACCCGATGGTGCGCACGCACCCGGAGACCGGGCGCAAGACGCTGTACGTGAACGTCGCGTTCACCCGTTCGATCATCGGCATGGAGCCCGTTGAGAGCGAGAAGCTGCTCCAGCGCCTCTACCGGCAGTCGACGATCGTCGATGTGCAGTGCCGCTTTCGTTGGCGGCCGGGCTCGGTTGCGTTCTGGGACAACCGCGCCACGCAACACATCGTGTCGAACGACTTTCTTCCCGCCGGGCGCGTGATGGAACGCGTCACGGTGGTCGGCGACAAGCCGTTCTAGCCGTTGGGTCAGACCGGTTTCGCGTCCCTGTCGGCGATGAGGAACACGGGGTGGTCCGGCGCGATGCGCCGAAGGTCCTCGTCCGCCGACTTGGCGCTCACGCCTCCGAAGAAGATGCCGACCTCGGCCTTCCAACGGCGCAGGTAGGCCCGCAGCACGAGCGGTTTGTCCTCGTCCGACAGCTCGGTCGCGCGGAAGGCCTCGACCCGGCGCCCGACGCGGAGTTCACCGGTACCGATGGCCCGGAGGTTGCGGACCCACTGGGTCTCACCGCGGGGCGCGACGAGGTAGCGGTGACCCTCGTACGTCAGCAGGTTCACCGGTACGCGCCGCCACTCGCCACTCTTGCGCCCGCGAACTCGGAGCTCGCGCGAGCCCCACACGCTGATGCCCAGACGGGTGAGCAGCGCAATCACTCGGTTGAACACGTTGCGGGTGAACCACCCTGGCTCCACGTATCGAGCAGGTTCGGGAGACACCGGTCACGCACGACGTCGCGCGATGAACACGGGGATCCGTCGGCTCGTCTTCTCCTGGTACTCCGCATACGGGGGATAGGCAGCCACGGCTCGGTCCCACCATGCCGCGCGCTCGTCGCCCTCGGCCTCGTGCACGTCGACGTCGAACGGCTCGGCGCCGTCCTGGATCGCAACCGCCTGTGGGTCGGCCTTGAGGTTGTGGTACCAGACCGGATGCTTCGGCGCGCCACCCATCGACGCAACCAACGCGTAGTCGCCGTCGTGCTCGACGCGCATCAGCGGCGTCTTGCGGAGCTTGCCGCTCTTGTTGCCCCGGGTCGTCACGATCACGATTGGCATACCGGTGTCGAGCAGAGTGTTGCCGTCGCGGCCGCCTGACTGCTCGTACGTGTCGACCTGGTCGCGCACCCACTGCCAGGGGCTCGCCTCGTACTCGCCTTCGATGGTCATGCCGTCGGAAGCTATCGGCGACACATGAGGTTGCGCGTGCCAGCGCCGAGAACCCGGCTCGGCGAGACGTGTACGAGCGCGACGGCGCTAGGTTGCGAGTCCGCTGAAGCCGAGAGTCGCAAGGGGGACGTGATGCGTGTCAAGGGTGCGGTCGTTCACGACGTCGGGCAGGACTGGAGCGTCGAGGACATCGAGATCGGCGATCCGCAGCCGGGAGAGGTGCTCGTGCGCACGGCGTTTGCCGGGTTGTGTCATTCCGATGAGCACGTCCTGACCGGCGACATGGTGCCGCCGCCCGAGGCCCTCGAGTTGTTCGGTCTCGATCACTGGTTCCCCGTACTCGGCGGTCACGAAGGATCGGGGATCGTCGAGGCGGTGGGCGCCGGCGTCACCACCGTCGCGCCGGGTGACCACGTCTCCACTTCGTTCATCCCCTCGTGCGGACGGTGCCACTGGTGTGCGATCGGCAAGACGAACTTGTGTGACCTGGGCGCGGGCACATTGGCCGGAGGCATGGTCACCGATGGCACGTTCCGGCATCACACCACCGATGGCACGCCCATCACCACGATGGCGAAGCTCGGCACGTTCGCCGACATGATGTGCCTGGCCGAGGCATCGGTGATCAAGGTCGAGCCCGACCTTCCGCTCGACGTCGTGTGCCTCGTGAGCTGTGGCGTGGCCACCGGCTACGGATCGGCCGTCAACCGCGCCGGCGTGAAGCCGGGCGACACCGTGGTCGTCGTGGGAATCGGCGGTGTCGGCGCCAACGCAGTGCAAGGGGCCAAGGCCGCCGGAGCGACGAACATCATCGCCGTCGACCCGGTCGAGTTCAAACGTGAGAAGGCGATGGAGTTCGGCGCAACGCACACCGCGGCCAGCATGGAGGAGGCCATGCCTCTGGTCATGGATCTGTCTTGGGGCGTGATGGCCGACTCGGTGATCTTGACGCCCGGCGTGCTCTACGGCGACTTGATCCAGCCGGCGGTCACGCTCGCGAGCAAGGGCGGCACGGTCGTCGCCACCGCGGTTGCGCCGTGGCAGCAGACCGAGGTGAATCTGAGTCTCTTCGAGCTCACGCTCTTCAACAAGCAGCTGCTCGGCACCGTGTTCGGGTCGGGAAGCCCGCGCGCCGCGATCCCGCAGCTGCTGAAGCTCTACCAGAACGGCAAGCTCAAGCTCGACGAGCTCATCACGAAGAAGTACCCGCTCGCGAAGATCAACGAGGGCTACCAGGACATGCGCGACGGCAAGAACATCCGTGGCGTGATCGATTTCGGAGCGGCTTGACCAGAGCCAACACCGCCATCGACGGGCTTCGGGCGGCTGTCGTCGGGCGCGCCCGCGAGGTGGAGCTCATTGTCGCGGCGCTCGACACGGGTCGCCACGTGCTGCTCGAGGGTCCGCCGGGAACGGGGAAGTCGACGGTGCTGCGCGCGCTGGCGGGCGCCTATGGACTCGACCTCGTGTTCGTCGAAGGCAACGCCGAGCTCACGCCCGCTCGGCTAACGGGAGGTTTCGATCCCGCCCAGGTGATCAGCCGCGGCTACGACCCGGCGATCTTCGTCGATGGTCCCCTTCTCGACGCGTTGCGCCGCGGCGCGCTGCTGTACGTGGAGGAGATCAACCGCATCCCTGAAGAGACGCTGAACCTGCTGATCACGGTGATGTCCGAAGGCGAGGTGCACATCCCTCGACTCGGCCGCGTCGGCGCGGACGCCCGCTTCCGGCTCGTGGCCGCGATGAACCCGTTCGATGCCGTGGGTACGGCCCGCATCTCGTCCGCCATCTACGACCGCATCTGCCGCATCGCGATGGGCTACCAACCTGAGGCCGATGAGCTGGCGATCCTCGCACGCGAGGCGCCCGCCGCCGATCCCCTGCTCGCGGCGCGAGCAGTTCGGG
The DNA here is from genome assembly GCA_035937605.1 of Acidimicrobiales bacterium. GTDB lineage: Bacteria > Actinomycetota > Acidimicrobiia > Acidimicrobiales > JACDCH01 > DASUCS01. The sequence continues at coordinate 4,432 of DASZHU010000165.1, forward strand.
CCGTGCGGGCGTCGCGAACACATCCCGACATCCGCATCGGCGCGTCGGTACGCGGCGCGATCGACCTCGTGTTGATCGGCGGGCGGCTCGCCGAGCTCCGCGGGCTCGCGCCCGACGACGCGGCGGTAGGGCTCGATGCCGCGCTCACCGCGCTCGGCGGTCGCATCCGGCTCCACGAGGGCACCGACGCCGATGCCGAGCAGATCATCCGCGACCTGTGGGCGGCGGCGTGTCGAGACGTCGACGTCGACGCGAACGACGGCTCGGGAAAAGCCTGAGCCCCGGGCGGGGCGGTCACAACAACGTCGGGGTGATCAAGGAAGGTGCAGAAGCGCAGACCGCCGTGCGCGAACAGCAGCGTTCGACGTTGTCGCGCCATCGGTTGTCGCGCCACGAGCG
>DASZHU010000166.1:0-5386 GCA_035937605.1 Acidimicrobiales bacterium
CCGATGCCGACCGAGATCCACAGCACGGCAAAGCCCTCGAGCAGCTTGCGGCGGCGCACGAACTCGACGACGAAGACGAGCTGCGCGATGGCAACGATGAACAAGAACACCTGAAGCTTCGACACGTCAGCTCCTCGGGTCGATCGGATGACGAACGCGGTGCAGCGCGATCACGAGCGTGAGGCGCACGAGGTGGTAGCCGCTCGCGAGCGAGCCGGCCGACGGACGACCTCCTTGCCGCGGTCGCATCTGGACGGGCACTTCGGCGATCTTGAGCCCCCATTCCGCCGCGAGGAGCAACGCCTCCACCGTGTCGGACAGGTAGTCCGTGGGATACGAGACGGCGAAGCGCTCGACTGCGCGCTTGCCGAACGCTCGCTGACCGCTCGTGGTGTCGGTGATTGTGACCCCCGCGCGGCGGGAGACGACGCGCGACAGCCAGCGCATGCACACGCGTCGCACCCGTCCGACCTCGAACCCGGCGGCGAAACGGGAGCCGACGACGATGTCCGCGCCCTCTTCGATACGAGTGAGGAGATCGAGTGCCGCAGCCGGATCGTGCTGCCCGTCCGCGTCGAGTTGCACGACGGTCGTGTAGCCACGCGCAGCCGCGTGACGGAACCCGCTCCGCAGCGCCGCACCGACACCGAGGTTGAACGGATGGGTGAGCACGTACGCACCGGCCGCCGTCGCGATCGGCCCCGTGCGGTCGGTGGAGCCGTCGTCGACGACGAGCACGTCGCCGTGCAGTTGCTCGCGCGCGGCCCGGACGACCGCTGCGACGGTCGCCTCCTCGTTCAACGCGGGGATGACAACGAGCAGCTCGGACAGACCCACGAGGCTATCCGGTTACCCTTCCGGCCCGGTGGAGTCCGTGACCGTCGTGATGGTGGCGTACGGCGCGGAGAGCTGGCTCGAGCGTGCGGTCGACGCCGTGCTGGCGTCGAGTGGCGTGGATGTCGAGGTCGTGCTCGTCGACAACGGGTGCACTGACGGCGGCGTCGATCGCGTGCGCGGGCGGCCCGACCTGAAGGTGATCGAGCCCGGCGAGAACCTCGGCTTCGCCGGCGGGTGCAACGAGGGCGTGCGTCACGGGCGTGGCGCGCTGGTCGCGTTCGTGAACCTGGATGCGATCGTGGCGCCGGACGCGCTCCGGCGGCTCGCCGACGTCGCGCTGCGACCCGGTGTCGGGATCGCGTCCGCGAGCGTGCGGCTCGCGAACGCGCCCGACCGACTGAACTCGGCCGGCAACGAGGTGCACTTCACCGGCTTCAGTTGGTCGGGATGCTTCGACGAGCCGGCGGCGGCGCAGGCGGTCGAGCGAGACGCGTTGGCGGCGAGCGGCGCCGCGATGGCCATGCGCCGCGAGCTGTGGGACGAGCTCGGCGGCTTCGACGAGTCGTTCTTCGCGTACTACGAAGACGCCGAGCTGAGCCTTCGCTGCTGGCAGCGAGGGCTGAGCGTGCGGTACGTGCCGACTGCGATCGTGAACCACCGCTACGAGTTCTCGCGTCACCCGCGCAAGCTGTACCTCGCCGAGCGCAACCGTCTCCTCATGGTGGCAACGTGCTTCGGGCCGCGGCTGCTGTGGTGCGTCGCGCCTGCGCTGGTGGCCGTCGAGCTCGCGATGACCGCGACCGCGTTCGCGCAGGGATGGGGTGGCCAGAAGGTCGCGGGCTGGCGGTGGTTGGTGCAGCACCGACACGAGATCGCGGCGCGGCGGCGCGCCGTGCAGGCGGCACGAGCGGTCGACGACCACGCGCTCGTCGAGCACTTCGCGGAGCACCTCGACCCGGGCAACGCACCGCCGCCGGCGTGGGCCCGGCCGTTCGACCGGGTCCTGCGCGCCTACTGGCTCGCCGCCCGCCATCTCGTCTAGCCCCCCGGTACGCTCCGCGCTGATGCGTCGTCCGCTTGCTCTCCTCGTGCTCGCGGCATTCGCGACCAGCCTCGTCACCGTCGTCGCCGCGCCCCCGGCCAGCGCCGCAACCGTCCCGCCGGGCTTCACCGAGTCGACGATCGGCGGGCTCACGTTGCCGACGGCAATGGCGTTCACGCCGGACAATCGCATCTTCGTTGCGGAGCAGGGTGGCGCGCTGCGCGTGTTGCGCAACGGCGGACTGGTGAGCCAACCGTTCGTCTCGTTGAACGTGGACAGCGCCGGTGAGCGCGGCCTGCTCGGCGTCACCGTCGCGCCGGGCTTCCCGAGCGTGAACCGCGTCTACGTCTACTACACGGTTCCCGGATCCGGCGGCGCGAGCCCGCACAACCGCGTGAGTTGGTTCGCGGCGAACGGCGACGTGTCGTCCGGTCCGGAGCACGTGATCATTGACCTGCCCAACCTCGGTCCGACGAACCACAACGGCGGTGCGCTGCACTTCGGCAACGACGGGAACCTGTTCATCGGTGTCGGCGAGAACGGCACGGGTTCGAACGCGCAGAACCTCGCAACACCGCTCGGCAAGCTCCTGCGGGTGACGCCCGACGGCGCGCCGGCGCCGGGCAATCCCTTCGCCGACGGCCCCGGCGGCAACGACGACCGGGTCTGGGCGTACGGGCTGCGCAATCCGTTCACGTTCGCCGTGCGACCGTCGGATGGCCAGATCTTCATCGACGACGTGGGCGAGAACACCTGGGAAGAGATCGACGTCGGCGTCGCCGGGGCGAACTACGGCTGGCCCCAGACCGAGGGACCGACGACGCAACCGGGCATCAACGGACCGCTGTATGCGTACAAACACGACCAGGGCTGTGCGATCACGGGTGGAACGTTCTTCGAATCGCAGGGTCTCGGTCCCGCGTACGCCAACCGGTACCTGTTCTCGGATCTGTGCGGCGGCTGGATCCGTGCGCTGAACATCGCGGACGGCTCGGTGATCCAGCTCGCATCCGGCATCGACAGCCCTGTCGACCTCGCGGCGGGCCCCGACGGCGCGCTGTGGTACCTGGCGCACGGCAGCGGCGTCGTCGGACGCATCGCGGTCGACAACACGAGTCCCCGGACCTTCTTCATCCGCAACTCCCCGTCGTCCGGCACCGCCGACGCGACGTTCACGTTCGGGGAACAGGGCGACGTCCCGCTGTTCTGCGACTGGGACGGCAACGGCACCGACACGGTCGGCCTCTTCCGCAACGGCACGTGGTTCCTCCGCAACACGAACTCGACCGGACCGGCAGAGGCGACGTTCACGTTCGGAGATCCGGGCGACATGCCGGTGTGCGGCGACTGGAACGGGGGCGGCAAGGACTCCGTGGGTGTGTACCGCAACGGCGTCTTCTACTTGAAGAACACGAACCACACCGGGGTCGCCGACCGCGTGATCGGATTCGGCGATCCGGGCGATCGGCCGGTGGTCGGCGACTGGGACGGCAACGGCACCGACACCGTCGGTGTGTTCCGCAGCGGCGTGTTCTTTCTGCGCAACCGCAACACGACGGGCCCGGCCGACCTCACGTTCGGTTACGGCAACGCCGGCGACACGCCGGTCGCCGGCGACTGGAACGGCGACGGCAAGACGACCATCGGAGTGTGGCGTCCCGGCGTGTTCCTGCTGCGCAACACCAACTCCACCGGAACCGCGCAGATCGTCGCGGGCTACGGCGACGCCGGCGACGTTCCCGCCACCGGCAACTTCGACGGCGCCGGCGGCACCGGCATCGCCGTCGCCCGCTGACGTTCTTGCAGTACCGGCGAAACAGATCTGTTTTCGCCGGTACTGCAAGTTGCCCGGGGGTGGGGGTCAGTGGCCGGGGCGCGAGCGGAACATGGCAGGAGCGAGCTCGAGGTAGCCCCACAGTGATCGGAGGCGGCGGCGGGCGACGGCGCGTTCGCCGTGCACGGCGTACGAGACGGTGGCGATCAGATGCCGGATCGGCAACCACAGCGCCACGCGCAACGGGGCGTGACGTGCGGCGACGAGCAGCCGGTTGCGCTCCTTGTAGTACTCCGCGAAGTCGGATCCGCTGATGGCGGTCGCCGAGTGCTCGTGCTCCACGACACTCGACGGCACCAGCTCGAAGCGCCAGCCGGCGGCTCGTCCGCGCAGCCCCAGCTCGACGTCCTCGTAGTACAGGAACAGGCGCTCGTCGAACAGCCCGCACTCGCCGAGATACTCGGCCCGCAGCAGCACTGCTCCGCCACACCACAGCGGCACGTCCTCGCGGCGGTCGTACTGGCCGTCGTCGGGCTCGTCGAAGCCCCGATCCACGCCGTACCAGTCGTCGCGCAGGATCGTGCCCACGTTGTTGATGCGATGGCCGCCCATGAACCGGATCTTCGGACAGGCGGCGCCGACGCTCGGATCCGCGTCGAGGGCCTCGACCAGCGGCGCCAGCCAACCAGGGTCGACGACGGCGTCGTTGTTGACCAGCGCGATCGCGTCCACGCCGGAGACCGCGCCGATGCCGAGATTGGCGCCACCGGCGAAGCCTCGGTTGTGGTCGCTGCGCAACGTGCGCACGTCGGGCCACGACACCGCGACCGGACGCGACGACGCGTTGTCCACCACCACGATCTCGATCGATCCGGTCCACACCGTGGCGCGCACCGACTCCACACATCGAGTCGTGAGCTCGCCGCCGTCGTGGTCGACGATCACGACGCGCACGCACTGGATGCTCAAGAGGACAGCTGACGCACGAGCCGCACGACCGACTCTTCGTGGTGCGGCAGCAGCGGGATCCCCGCCGCTCGAAGCGCGGCGTTGTCCAGCACTGAGTTCGCGGGACGCGGCGCGGGACGGGGCGGGTCGAGGTCTGCCGTCGCGATCGGTGTGACCCGCTTCGGATCGGCACCGGCTGCGTCGAACACCAATCGCGCGAACTCGTACCAGGACACCGGACCCTGGTTGGTGACGTGGAACAGCCCCGAGCGGCGCTCGAGCGCGAACCGGCGCAGCATCGGAACGAGATCGCCGACGATCGTCGGATGCCCGATCTGGTCGTCGACGAACTTGGGATCGACGCCGTCGCCCGCGAGCCGCAACAGCGTCTTGACCATGTTTTTGCCGTAGCGGCCGCACACCCACGAGATGCGCACGATCGCGGCTTCGTCGTTCGCAGCGTGGACGTGCTGCTCGCCGTCCCACTTCGACCGCCCGTACACCGACATCGGGTTCGGCGCGTCGCTCTCTACGTACGGCGTGGGCTTCGTGCCGTCGAACACGTAGTCGGTTGAGATGTGCACGACGTGCGCGCCGACGGCCGCCGCAGCCTCCGCCACGTGGCGGGCGCCGACTGCGTTGACCGCATCGGCTCGTTCGGGATCTGACTCGCAGGCGTCGACCGCGGTCCACGACGCCGCGTGCACGACCGCATCCGGCTTCACCGCGTCGCACGTCGCCCGCACCGCTGACGCATCCGTGATGTCGAGGGCGGCGTGATCGGC
>DASZHU010000167.1:0-3522 GCA_035937605.1 Acidimicrobiales bacterium
ACCCGGCGGGCCAGGACCGGGCCGATGCCCTCGTGCAGCCGGATCAGCCGGAACCAGGCGAGCTCGTCCGCCGGGTTGGCCACAATCCGGGCCGCGGCCAGGAAGTCCTTGACGTGCGCGGCCTCGGTGAACCGCAGCCCGCCGTACTTCACGTACGGGATGCGGCGCGCCCCCAGCTCGAGCTCGAGCAGGTCGCTGTGGTGCGCGGCTCGGAACAGCACCGCCTGGTGTCGAAGCGGGACCCCGCGCTCGAACTGCTCGAGCACGCGCTCGCACACGGCGGCCGACTGCGCTCCTTCGTCGGCACAGGTCACCAGTGCCGGACGCGGTCCGTCGTCGCGGGTCGACCACAGCACCTTCTCGTGACGGCGCGCCGCCTCGGCGATGACCGCGTTCGTGGTCGCGAGGATCGACGGTGTCGACCGGTGGTTGCGATCGAGGACGACGACGTCGGACCCGAACCGGTCGGGGAACTCGAGGATGTTCCGCGGCGTCGCGTTGCGAAACCCGTAGATCGCCTGCGCGTCGTCGCCAACGGCGGTCACGGTGGCGCCGCCATCGGCGAGCGCGGCCACGATCTCGGCCTGGATCGCGTTTGTGTCCTGGTACTCGTCGATCAGCACGTGGTCGAACCGTTCGAGCCGTGGTGCCGCGGCGGGCGAGCGCACGAGCGCCGACCAGCACAGGAGCAGGTCGTCATAGTCGAGCACGCTCGTGGCGCGCTTGCGAGCGGTGTAGGCCTCGAATGCCGCCTTCAGCTCCGATTGCTCCTGTGCGCACCACGGATAGGTCTCGTGCAACACCTTCGACAACGGGGTGGCGGTGTTGACGACGCGGCTCAGGATCGCCGCCATCGTGTCCTTCTTGGCGCGCCGGCGTTCGGTGACGGCGAGGCCGTCGCGCGCCTGCAGCTCCGCGCGCACGAGCGCGAGCAGATCTGCGGCATCGGCTTGGTCGAACACGGTGAAGTCGGCGGCGAGCCCGAGGAGCGAGCCATGTCGGCGCAGCACCCGATTGGCGACCGCATGGAACGTTCCACCCCACACGCGTCGGCTGACGTCGTGGCCGGCGAGGGCCTCGGCGCGTCGTATGAGCTCGGCGGCGGCGCGCCGGCTGAACGTGAGCAGCAGAATGCGCTCTGGAGCCACCCCTCGGGCCACGAGCGCGGCGAGCCGGGACGCCAGCGTCGTGGTCTTGCCGCTGCCCGCGCCAGCCACGATCAGCAGGTGGTTGCCGTCGTGATCGACCGCCGCCCGCTGCTCGTCGGTCAGTGCTGGGAACACGTGTTCGAGCGTACAACCGAGTTGGTGGCCCGTCGGGGACAGGACAGGATTCCGGCCCGATGGCGTCCGCCGACGAACGGTTGCTCAGCCCCGCGTTCGTCAGGATCACCGGCTCGGCGCTCGCGTACTTCATCGCCATCGGCGTTCTCGCACCCGTGCTGCCCCGCTACGTCGAGGACGAGCTCCACGGTGGCGGGACCGCGGTGGGGATCGCGGTGGGCGCGTTCGCGGTGTCGGCCGCGTTGCTGCGAACCGTGGTCGGCCGGATCGGCGACTCGCGCGGCCGCCGTGTGCTCGTGCTCGGCGGTGGAACCGTCGCGGGCGTCTCGGTGCTCGGGTACACCCTGGCGACGAGCCTGCCCGCGTTGGTCGGGATGCGGCTGCTCACGGGCGTGGGCGAGGCCGCGATGTTCGTCGGCGCGGCGACCGCGGTGCAGGATCTGTCGCCCGAGTCGCGGCGCGGTGAGGCGGCGTCGTACTTCTCGGTTGCGGTGTACGGCGGCCTCGGCATCGGGCCGCTGCTCGGCGAGGCGTGTCGCACGCAGTGGGGCGTGCATTCGGCGTGGTTCGTGAGCGCGTTGTTGTGCTTCGTCGCGGTGGCCGTGGCGATCGGGATGCCTCGAGCGCGGCCTGACGCGAACGCCGCCGCGCCGGCGGGCCCACGGCGGCTGCTGCACCCCGCGGCCGTTCGACCGGGCGTGATCCTCGCCCTGTCGACCACCGCCTACGCGGGGTTTTCGGCTTTCGTGCCGCTGTACGTCACCCAGGTCGGGCTGAGCAGCTCGGGTGTGATCTTCGCGGAGTATGCCGTGGCCGTGTTGGCGGTGCGGGTGTTCGGCGCGCGGTTGCCGGATCGCCTCGGCTCGATTCGCGGAGGTTCCGTCGCGATGGCCCTGCAGTCCGCGGGCCTCGTCGCGATGTGTGCGTGGCACTCCGCCACTGGGTTGTACGTGTCGACGTTCGTGTACTCGATGGGCGTGTCGCTGCTGTACCCGTCGCTGTTCCCGCTGGTCGTGGACAACGCGCCCGAGGCCGAGCGCAGTCAGGCGATTGCCACGTTCACGCTGTTCTTCGACGTGTCGCAGGGGCTCGGCGCGTTCGTGCTCGGCATTGTCGTGTCGCTGTCGAGCGAGCGCTGGGCGTTCGGCGTCGCCGGCCTGCTGTCGCTCGTCGGCCTCGCGCTGCTGCGATCGTCCGCGCGGCAGTCGTCGATTCTCGACCTGCGTTAGCTCGCGGCGGCGACCCGCTGCACGAAGACCTGCTGCGCCACGGTGCGACCGAGGGTGCGGTCCTTGCCGTCCACCCGCAGCACCAACGGCCCGTCGAACGGATGCTTCTCGCGGACCTCGACGCGCCCACCGGGACGAAGACCGAGCGTGTCGAGAAACGCCACGACTTCGGGATCGGTCGAGCCCGGCACCGCGACGACCGCGACGTCGCCCGGCTCGAGGTCGTAGAGCGGCGGCATGTCCGGGAGGTCGTCGGTCTCCGGCGCGGGGATCGGAAAGCCGTGCGGGCACGTGGCGGGACGGTCGAGCGCGATGAAGATGCGCGTCTCGACCTCCTGCGGCAGATCGTGCTCGAACGAGGTGGCGAGGCGGTCGGCCTCGTTCCAGGCGTAGCCGAGCATGTCGGAGAGGAACCGCTCCACGATCCGGTGCCGGCGGATGGCGCTCACGGCTTCGCGTCGACCGGCGGTGGTGAGCTCAACGCCCTTGTACAGGCGGTGCTCGACGAGGCCGCGATCGGCCAGGCGCTTGACGGTCGTCGTCACGGTCGACGGGCTGACCCCGAGCTTCTCGGCCAGGTCACCCGTGTGCGCCGGGTCGTCACCCTTCGTGAGCCGGTAGACGGCCTTGAGCGTCTCGCGCTCCGACCTCGTCAGCTTCATGAACTCCATGTCGGCTCGGGAGCATGGATTTCGGACCACCGAAAAGTCCAATCGGCGCCGCGAGCACCGCCAAGACTGCTAGTGCTCTCACCGCACTGGTTGGGGGGTCGCGTCCACCACTTCGGGGACGGGACCTGTTTTGATCGGTGCATGGCTGAACGGGTGCGTGTGCGTCGGTTGAACGACGTCGAGGGTCGTGAGCTGCAGCGGATCGTTCGACGGGGCGGCAAGTCGGACCGGTCGATCGTGAAGTGGCGGCGAGCGATGGTGGTGCTGGCGTCGGCCGGCGGTAACGACGTCACCGCGATCGCGAACTTGGTGCAGACCTCGCCGGATCGGGTGCGGGAG
>DASZHU010000168.1:0-2684 GCA_035937605.1 Acidimicrobiales bacterium
AGATCTCGATGGGCCTCGCGCCGTTGATCGTCGGGCAGATGTACGAGCTGGTGGGCACGCTCGCCGAGGAAGGCTTCTCGCTGCTGATCGTCGAGCAGTTCGCGCACACGGCGCTCGCCGTCGCCGATTACGCCGCCGTGATGACGCACGGACAGATCCACCTGCTCGGCGAAGCGCGCGACATCGCCCCCGCAGTCGAGGACGCGTACTTCGGGGCGACCGCATGAGACGGCGATGGTCACTCGTGATCGTGGGGGCGGTCGTCACGTCGATCTCCGTGGCCGGCGGCTGGCACAGTGCTCACGCGGACGGCGCACCGAACTTCGGCAGCTACACCCTCACCGCGACCGCGCCCGGCTTCGAGATGTGGGAAGACGAACCCTCCGCGAACGCACATCCGGAGGGCGGCGGCCAGGCCCCGTACAGCACGTCGGCGCTGACCAGCGGCGGCCGCGGCTACGGGCTGTCGAGCGTGGCGTGGCCCGGTGCCACCGAGGCGAACGCCGACAAGATCGCGCTCCTGCTGTTCCCGAAGAGCGTCAACGGCGTGGCCGTACCCGATGCGGTCACCGGGCTGGTCGGCCAGGCCGCGCCTGCGGCCAACTATCCGATCCGCGCCGAGGCGCGCACCGGCGGCGGCAAACCCGACAGCACGTTCGACGCACAGGGAGCGACGTTGAAAGCGCACGCCGACGCGCTGCTCGCGACGGGCACCGCCGCGATGAAGGGCGCGGAGGGACAAGCGGGCTTCAGCTTCGGTGACGCACAGACGATTGCCACCTCGGTGCTGAGCGGTACCACCGGCCAGGCGAGCGCGGACAGCCGCATCTCGAAGATCGACATCGGTGGTGTCATCAAGATCCAGTCGGTGACGAGCACGGCCACGTCGGCGTCCGACGGTCGGACCGGAACCTCGAGCGGCAGCACGGTGGTGCAGGGCCTGACGATCGGCGGCCAGCCCGCGTTCGTCGATGAGCAGGGCGTACACATCGGCGAACAGGGCCAGCCGGCGAACGCCGTCGTGAGCCAGATCGCCAACCAGGCCCTGACCAAGGGCGGCTTCGCGTTCTACGTCGCGCAGCCGCAGCAGGAGATCACCGGCGCGAACGCGGGGTACACCGCCGGCTCGCTCATCATCGACTGGAAGCCGCCGAGCAACCCGAGCGGGAACGAGTTCTTCATCGCGCTCGGCGGGGCGCGCGTATCGGTTGCGGCGACACCCGGTATCGCCAGCGCGCCGCCCGTGACCACACCGGCACCACCGTCGACCGCGCCCGTCACGGCGAGCAGCGGGGGTCACGGTGGCATCACTTCCACGCCGGTCACGTCGGCGACGCCTGCGCCCGCGGTCACCCGTCCGTCGTCGTCGAACCCACTCGCCTCGAACCCGATCGCCGCAACGTTCGACGGGCTCGGCGGGTGGGTCGTCGCCGGGCTGCTCGGCGCAGGTCTCATGGCCGCCGGAACGCGAAAGGTCGCAGACGACATTGTCGCCCGCGCCCCGTCGACCTGTCCGCTCGAGACCATCTAGGAGCAGGGCCACCATGACCGACCTCGCCCTCGAACCGATCGACACCGCGCAGCCGATCGAGCACACCGCCGAGCGCACGTCGCCTGCCACGCTGGCCGAGCGCCTCTCGTCGCTCCGTCGCAAGACCGGCTTCACGGTCACCGACCGCACGCTGCTCACCGCAGGTTCGATCTTGATGCCGCTCGGCCTCGTGCTCGTGATCCTCGGCTGGTACGGCGCCGCGCACACGACGCGCGTGTTCGAACAGATTCCCTACATGGTCTCCGGCGGGCTCGCGGGGATCGTGCTCGTCGTGGCGGGTGGGTTCTGCTACTTCGGGTTCTTCCTCGCGCGTCTGCTCGCCACCTCACGCGAGATGCTCGACTCGATGCTGCGCCTGGAAGAGCGCTTCGAGTCGATGGCGCTGGCCTCGCCCGCGTCCGCAGATCGCGCGGTGAGACCGGTGGCGGACGTGTTCGTCGCGACGAAGAACGGCGCCATGTACCACCGGCCGGAGTGCCCGACAGTGAGCAGCAAGGCGCCGGCCGAGTTGCACAGGGTGAAGGAGCGCGACGCGCTCACACCGTGCCGCATCTGCATCCCGTCTCCCAGCTGACAGGCTCGCCGTCAGAGCAGACGGTGCATGATCAACAGATCGACTCGTCCTTTCGACGAGTGGCGGTAGCCGCCAGGGATCGTGCCCACCACCGCGAACCCGAGCGCGCGCCACAGCGCGAGGGCTCGTTCGTTGGTGGCCACGACCGCGTTGAACTGCATCGCCTCGAAGCCGAGCTCGCGGGCCCGAGCGAGGACGGTCTCTCCGAGGAGGCGCCCGATGCCGCGGCCCGCGTGAGCGGGATGCACCATGAAGCCGGCGTTGGCGACATGGTCGCCGAAGCCCTGGTGGATCGGCCGAATCTGCGCGGTGGCCACGACGTCCGCACCGCCGTCCTCGATGATCCACACCTCACCCGGCGGCGGCAGCATCCACGCGGCGCGGGCGGCGGCCTCGTCGGTGGTCGGTGGATACACGTAGGTGTCGCCCGCTTGCACGACCGCGTGCCAGATCGGCCAGATCCGGGGCCAATCGTCGTCGGCGGCGAGCCGAGGCCTCACTCGCGCAGGCAATCCGGTAGCGGCCGGGCGTGCACGAGAGCGAGCCGCTTGGTCGACC
>DASZHU010000169.1:0-3837 GCA_035937605.1 Acidimicrobiales bacterium
TTGGCCGCGTGCCGCGCCGTGCAGAAGTGGCCCTTCATGTGGACGTCGACGACGAGATCCCACTCGTCCTCGTCCATGTTGAAGCTCATCTTGTCGCGCAAGATGCCGGCGTTGTTCACGAGGACGTCGAGGCCGCCGAACTCGTCGATGGCCTGGTCGATCAGCGCCTTGGCCTCGGTGAAGCTGGCGACGCTGCCGTAGTTGGCGACGGCCCGCCCTCCGGCCGCGACGATGTCGTCGACGACCTGCTGCGCGGGCGTGGCGTCGGCACCCGCGCCTTCGGCCGAACCACCGAGGTCGTTCACGACGACCGCTGCGCCTTCACGCGCGAGGAGCAACGCCTCTTCGCGACCGATGCCGCGACCCGCGCCGGTGACGATCGCCACCTTTCCATCGAACAGCCCCATTGCTCCCCCGTGCTCAGTCGAAATCGAGATTCCTGACGTGCGTGTCAGGCTGGCTACCGTACCCCGCATGCCCGACGAGACGCCCATCGAGGAACAGCTACGCGTCGAAGTGCACGGCGGCATCGCGCGCATCACGATCAACCGACCCGAAGCCGGCAACTCCCTCACCGCGCACATGCGCGACACGCTGGCCGACACCTTCGCGGAGCTGTCGGCGACGCTGGGCGTGCGCGCCATCGTGCTGACCGGCGCCGGCGAACGTCACTTCTGCACGGGCGCGGGCCTGGGCGGTCCACAGAACCCTGGTCCTCCGCGCCCCGAGGGTGCACCCGACCGCGCCCTCGGCGACATCGCCCGCATGATCCGGGGAGGGTGGCAACGCCTCATCGCCTCGATCCTCGACTGCGAGAAGCCGGTGATCGCGTCCGTGAACGGCACCGCCGCCGGCGGCGGCGCCAACCTCGTGCTCGCCTGCGACCTCGTGCTCATGGCTGACAGCGCGCGCCTCATCGAGATCTTCGTGCGGCGCGGCATCATCCCCGACGCGGGCGGCTGCTACCTGCTCCCGCGCATCGTCGGACCGCAACGCGCCAAGGAGATCATGTTCTTCGGCGACGACGTCTCGGCCATCGACGCGGAGCGCGTGGGCATCGCCAACCGCGTCGTGCCCGCCGCGGATCTCGCGAAGGTCACCGACGAATGGGCCGAGCGACTCGCGACCGCGCCGACCAAGGCCGTGGCGATGACCAAGTGGCTGCTCAACCGATCGTTCGAGTCGAGCCGGCACGCGGCGTTCGAAGAAGAGGGCTACGCGCAGGAGATGGTGCAGGGCACCGCCGACGCCGGCGAGGGGATGAAAGCGTTCATGGAACGAAGAACACCTGACTTCTGGGGCTGGTAGCGGTACCGTTTGCCCTGTTGTGCGGACGGGCAACGTTTGGGGGCCATTGAACGCCCAGGAGCCATGGTGTCCATAGTCGAACCAATTCCCGCACTCATCCAGTCGAGGCGCCGGTTGGCGTCGGAGCTGCTCACCGCCGCCGCCCGCCACTCGGCGGTCGTCGACGAGATCCACGACCTCGAGCTCCTACGCGACGAACGACCGTGGACCGCGGAGGAGACCGAACGCTACGCCGAGCTCCGCGCGCTCCGCGGGGAGGCGCGCCGCCGTCACGATGTGGCGGCCCGTGACCTCAAGCGTCTGATGGCGGGCGCCCGGGTCTGGTGACGCCGATGCGGGCGTAGGCCGCGTCGGGCACCGCATCCACGTTCTTGTAGACGTGATGCACGCACGGCTCCCCCGCAGCCTCGGGTGGGTACTCGATCGAGGTCGGCACGCCGCCCTCCTCGACGGGTTGGATCTCGTTGTGCACCGAGCAGTGCGCGCAGTACACGGGCAACGACGCGCGCTGGAACGTCGTCGGGCCCGCGTCGCGCAACGTGAGGAACGGACCGCCGTCCTCGTCGTAGCGCCGCTCGTCGATGAGCCGTCCCCCGCTTCCACACCGGAACGAGAGCACGACCTTTTCGTCGTCCTCCGTCACCGCGCAGTCGCCACCGTTGGCGACCATCGCGCGCGCGATCGTCTTGGCCCGAGCCGTCGCCGGCAGCGACCCCCACGGCGGCGCGCCCTCGGGCTGCCGTCGCGCCCGGATGAAGTCGTCGGTGCTCACCCGCAGGGCGCGTTCGACGGCGTCTTCGCCGAGCTCACGCCCCACGAATGACAGCAGCGAGGTGATCCATTCGATCGAGTAGACCTGCAGCCCTCGCGTACGCGCGGCCGCTTCGTCGATGCGCGCGAGTGCGTCGTCGAGCCGCCCTTCGGTGACTGCCCGCTTGGCCCGCTCCCACGGGGCGACCGTCATCGACTCGAGCTCGACGTCCGTGAAGCTCCCGCTCATCTGCGTCCCCTCGCTGTCATCGCCTCGTCAGCAACAAGCATCCACCGAGCGGGCCACCGCCGGCCGCCGCCACCGCGACCTCCGGTTGGCGTCCGCCGGCGCGTACCACCTGACGCTCGCCGCCTTCGCCCCACAGCTGCACGCAGGCTTCGTGGATGAAGCCGTAGCCGTGCAAACGACCGGACGAGAGCTGGCCGCCGTGGGTGTTCAACGGGATCACGCCGTCGCGGGCGATGCGCTCGCCGCCGTCGATGAACGCGCCGCCCTCGCCCTTGTCACAGAAGCCGAGGGCCTCGAGCCAGCACAGCGCGATGAAGCTGAATCCGTCGTACAGCTCGGCGACGTCGACATCCGCAGGCGTGAGGTCCGTGCGAGTCCAGAGCTGCGCGGCCGCGTCGCGCAACGCCATCGTCGTCAGGTCGTCCCACTGGTCCCACGACGGACGTCCGTGGATCGCCGAGCCGACGGCTTCGACGTGGATCAGCGGCTTGCGCAGCCCGGTGGCATCGGCGCGCGACACGATCACCGCGGTCGAGCCGTCGGCCGGCACGTCGCAGTCATAGAGGCAGAACGGCCACGTGACCATGCGCACGTTCATGTAGTCGTCGAGCGTCATCGGATCGCAGTAGACGCCCTTGGGGTTGACCGCGGCGTTGCGGCGGCCGTTGAGCGCGATCCACGCGAGCTGCTCGCGGGTCGTACCGAACTCGTGGAAGTGACGCGACGCCATCATGGCGATCCAGTTGGCCGCGGACGCCGCGCCATACGGCAGCGTCCACTGCATGAAGCTGCCGATCCTGGGTAGGCCGCCGCCGCGCCCAGCGCCGACGGTCCCGGTTCCGATGCCGGCGCGTCCTCCCGTGCCTTGGGCGCTGCCCTCGTACACGGTGCGGAAGCACAGGACGTGGTTGGCGAGACCGGCGCTGACGGCGAGGCAGGCATTGATGACCGAACCGAGCTGGCCCGGCGATTCGAGCCCACCGGCGAACCAGTTGAGGTTCAGCCGCAGCGCGTCGTGCACGTCGGTGATGCCGACGCCCGAGAACCCGGGGGGCTGATCCATGTTGCCGGGATACGTGGCGAGGCCGTCGATGTCGTCGCGTGTGAGCCCGGCATCCTCGATCGCGGCGACACAGGCGTCGAGGGTGAGGTCGAGTGGGTGCCGGTACAGGCGCCGACCGACATCCGACTGCCCGATGCCCGAGATCGCAGCGCGACGCTCGCCGACCTCAGTCATGCGCGGGCTCGAAGAACGGCAGCCATACGTCTTCGTAGTTGTCGAAGACGACCCGCACCGGCATGTCGACGCGGACGTCGTCGGGTTCGCAGCCCACGATGCCCGTCGTGATCCGCAACCCGACCTGCTCCGGGAACTCCACGATGGCGATCACGTACGGAGGGTCGAGACCGGGGATCCACGGTTGGTGGTTGATCGTGAACCCGTGCACGGTGGCACGACCCGACACCGCTTCCGGCGACAGGTTCTTCGACAGGCAGGTCGGGCAGCGCGGTGACCAGGGATGGATCCA
>DASZHU010000170.1:0-8305 GCA_035937605.1 Acidimicrobiales bacterium
CCACGAACGAGCCGGCCGCACCCAACGCGGACTCCATCGCGCCCGCCAGCCGTTGCGCCTCACCGAACAGCGGATCGATCAGCTCGGGTGGGAGGTCGATCAGGGTCTCGTGGTGCGCCTTCGGCACCAGCAACGTGTGGCCGGGAAACAGCGGGCGCGCGTCGAGGAACGCGAGCGTCGCGTCGGTGTCGTGGACGACGTAGGCCGGCTCCGTTCCGGCGACGATCGCGCAGAAGATGCAGCCCACCCGGGCGGACCGTAGACCATCCCACACTGCGAGGCGCGCGGGCGGTTCACTGGCGCTCAGTGATCCCTCACTGCGCCCGAACCGCCGACAGTCGTGTCGCCGGTGGCGCCTACCTCGTGGGGTAGCCGTGATCGAACCCGCTGTCCTGGCATCCGCGCGCGCTCGTCGCACCTATGTCCTCGACACCTCTGTGCTGCTCGCCGACCCGCGTTCGCTCCAGCGCTTCGACGAGCACGACGTCGTCATCCCCATCGTCGTGCTCATCGAGCTCGAGGCGAAGCGGAACCATCCCGAGCTCGGGTGGGCGGCCCGCCAGACGCTGCGCCTCCTCGAGGACCATCGCACGCAAGCCGGCTCGCTCACCGAGCCGCTCGTCGTGAACCGCGCGGGCGGCACATTGCGCGTCGAGCTCAACCATCAGGACACCGCGGGACTGCCCGCTGCGCTCGAGTCCGACAACAACGATCATCGCATCCTCGCCGTCGCGAAGAACCTCGCCGACGAAGGTCATGAGGTCACCGTCGTCACGAAGGACCTTCCGCTGCGGCTCAAATCGAGCATCGTCGGTCTCGATGCCGATGAGTACCGCAACGAGCTCGCGACGGGCGACCCGAGCTGGAGCGGCTTCGCCGAGATCGAGGTCGACAGCGACTCGATCGACGAGCTGTTCGCCGAACGTGTCGTCGACCTCGTCGAGGCGCGCGAGCTGCCGTGCAACACCGGCGTCGCGCTCGTGGCCGGCCTCAGCGGTTCGCAGTCGGCGCTGGGCCGTGTCCACGACGACAAGCGCGTGCACCTCGTGCGCGGCGATCGCACGCTGTTCGACCTGCACGGGCGGTCGGCCGAGCAGAGGATCGCCATCGACCTGCTCGCCGACCCCCGTGTCGGCATCGTGTCGATCGGCGGCCCGGCGGGCACGGGCAAGAGCGTCATCGCGCTCGCGGCCGGCCTCGAGTCGGTGCTCGAGCAGCGCACGCACAAGCGCGTCGTGGTGTTCCGCCCGATCTACGCCGTCGGCGGACAGGACCTCGGCTTCCTCCCAGGCACCGAGGCCGAGAAGATGTCGCCGTGGTCCGCCGCGGTCACCGACGCGCTCGAGTCGATCGTCGGCCCCGAGGTCATCGACGAGGTCGTGTCGCGCAAGTTGCTCGAGGTGCTCCCGCTCACGCATATCCGGGGGCGCAGCCTCAACGACTCCTTCGTGATCCTCGACGAGGCGCAGAACCTCGAGAAGCCGGTGCTGCTCACCGCGCTCTCGCGGCTGGGCGAGGGCAGCCGCGTCGTGCTCACGCACGACGTCGCGCAGCGCGACAACCTGCGAGTCGGCCGCCACGACGGCATCGCCTCCGTGATCGACGCCTTGCGCGGGCATCCGCTGTTCGGTCACATCACGCTGACCCGATCCGAGCGCAGCGCGATCGCCGCCCTCGTGACACAGCTCCTCGACGGCAGCGCGTAGCCGTAGCATCGGCGGCGTGCCCCTCGACGAGGAACCGGACACCCTCGAGCTGGACGAGGTCGAGGGGTTCGGCGACGCCCCGTCGCCGGCAGATCTCCTCATCGGGTTGCTCGACGGCACGCTCAGCCGGGTCGCCCGGCGGCCGGTCAAGGTGCGGGCGAAGGTGTCGCCGGTCTCCGCGATGCTGGGGACCGCCGACGTGCTGGTGCTCGAGCTCGGTGAGCTCGAGATGGCCGGCCTCGAGGTCGAGCGCATCGTGGTGCGGGCCGAGAACGTGCGCATCCAGCCGGGTTTCCCACCGCGCCTGCGCACAGGAGACATCGGGTTCAAGGCCACCGTCAGCCAGAACGCGATCGATCGCTGGACCCAGCGCAGCCACCTCCCCGTGCGACTGCATCTGTGCGAGGACGGCGTGATCGTGAAGACCAGCGTGCGGGGCTTCTCGATCAGCGAGATCGCGACCGAGGTTGCGGTGAGCGGGCACTTGTTGACGCTGCGTCCGAAGCGGGCATCGTTCGTCGGGCTGCCCGCGCCGGTCGTCGGTCTGTTGCGCGGGTACCTGCCGTTGCCCCCGTTGCCGCGCGGAGCGCGCCTGACGAACGTCGACCACGAGGACGGCAGGGTCACCGCGTGGTTCGCGCTCGATGACATCGACCAACCGCTCACGCCGGCCATCGCGCGCCGGTTGCGACCGCGCCTGCTTCCGCGACTGCGTTTCTGACCGCGGGATCCCCCACGGAGCCGCGCGGGATCTTTACGCTCGGTGACGTGAGTAGGAGGCCGGTCGTGTATGGGCTCGACATCGAGACCGACACGACCGTCGACGGACTCGACCCCGACGTTGCTCCGGTCGTGACCGTCGCGTTGTCGAACG
This sequence comes from Acidimicrobiales bacterium, assembly GCA_035937605.1. Classification (GTDB taxonomy): domain Bacteria; phylum Actinomycetota; class Acidimicrobiia; order Acidimicrobiales; family JACDCH01; genus DASUCS01. The sequence goes on from DASZHU010000170.1 coordinate 2,581, forward strand.
ACGGGTTCGACGAGGTGTTCAGTGGCGCGGAGCACGCGATCCTGCAGGAGGTCGACGACCGCCTCGCCGACCTCGCGCCCGGCGTGATCGCGACATGGAACGGTGCGGCGTTCGACCTCCCGTTCCTCGCCGACCGCGCGCAGTTGCACGGCATCTCGCTCGGCCTCCGTCTGCGGCCGGATCCGGCCATCTGTCTCGATCACGATCCGCTCCCGGGCCACGACTGGGCCTACCGCGCCCGCTGGCACCGCCACGGCCACGTCGACGCGTACCGGCTGTACCGAGCCGACGTCGGCCCCGCGCTGCGCGTGAGTTGCTCGCTGAAGTCGATCGCTCGCCTCGTCGGGTTCACACCCATCGACGTCGACCGCACACGCATCCACGACCTCAGCCACGAGGTGCTCCACGCGTATGCGGCGAGCGACGCTCGGCTCGCGAGGGTGCTCACCGAACGGCGGTGGCCGACGGCGGCGCGCTTCGTCGATCGCTTCGACCGCGTCGCCTGACCGCCAGGCCGCTGCCCGCCACCCGCCTCCACTGGGGTATCCGCTTTTCCGAACGAACGTCCGGGGGCTGTCACAGGGTCGGGGTACGGTTGTCGCGGCGAATGGGTTCGCGATCTCCCTCCCGCACGACGGGCGCTGATCGCCTCGACGGAGGCATCACCACGAGGAGATCGAGATGGCGAGCAACACCGGCGCGGTTCGCACGACGCGCCGCCGACTTCGAATCGCCGGCGACCACGCGCCGGCCGACCCCCCGACGTCACTCAGCGACGCGCTCCCTGATCTGGTCCGCGCGCTCGACGACGCCGCCGACCAGGCGGGATGGGGGGCGCCGCCGACCATCGTCCGCGTCACCACATGGCCGGGCGACCCGCGGGGAGATGGGTTCGACCTCGGCGTCCGGCCCCTCGACGGCGACGAGAGTGTGGTCGAGGCACTCGCCGGGTTCACCGCGCCCCGAGAGTGGGAAGCGATCGGGGTCGTCACGGAGGGCAACGCCCGGCACCTCGTCGATCCCGGCGTGCCGCGCCGACGCGTGCGCTGTGTGCACCTCATCGACCGCGCCGGCACGAGTGCGAGCACGCTCCGTCTGCAGGGCGCCGATGCCACGGTGCTGGCCAACGATGTGCACCGCCCTCGCGGCCGCATCGACGACGTGTGTCGCCGCGCGCTGGGTCTGTCCACGCTGCCGCCGGAGGCCGGTTCCGTCGAGCTGTGGGCGCGCGTGTGGCTCGAGCGAGTGCTGCGTCACGCCGGCGGCGTTGCGCACTCGATCCGATGGCGCGAGGTCGCGGAGCAGCATCCAGCGGTCGCGTTGCTCGTGCGCGACGACGAGCAGTGGGGCGACGAACCTGCGGCGAACCTCACGCGCCTCGGAGAGCTGCTGGCCGAGGTGCACAGCTGGCCCGTGTTGCGGCTGTCGTGCGCTGCGGGCGAGTGGCCCGTCGACGACGTTCCGGCCGACCTCGCCGGTTGGCTCGACGACGGCAGCTTCAGCAGATGGGTCCTGGGTGGCTTCCCTTCGTTGGCCGACCTCGTCGATGCCGTCTGTGCCGTGGTGCCACTATCGGTGGCACGCGGGGTGCGGGCCGCGTTGCAGGCGTGGCGGCTCGACGTTGGATGACAGTCAACGGCTCAGGGGGGCCTCGGCAGATGGCCGGCGGGGCCGCTCGCGAACAACGTCGTCAACGCGGCGCGGCTCGCGGGCGGTGTTGCGTTCCAGTCGTACACCGATCCACCGATCGCGCCATCCGCGGCGAGCGACCGAGCGAACGCGTCGAGCTCGGCTGCGGTCGCGGTGTCGCCGATCCCTCCGATCGCGTGCACGAGTGCGTTCGGTTGCCCGAGGTCGTTGCGCAGCCGGCGCACGCTCTCGTCGTTGTACGTGAAGCCGTCGTGGTAGCCCGACGACACCTTGCGGAAGGTCCAGTAGCTCATGGGAAGCCACACGTCGTAGTCCGATCGCACCGAAGCCCACGGGAACTCGGGCCAGTACTGCTCGTTCACGACCTCGGTGAGCACCGGCGGCAGCACGATCGCGCCGAGCGCGTCTCGTCCCGACTCGGCCCGCAGGCGCGCGGACAGATCGACGAGTCGCTGATTGCGCTCCGTCACATCGGTGACGTGCTCGACGTCCTCGATGTCCACGGCCACACCGTCGAATCGATGTCCGAGCGCGTCGAAGCTCTCGATCTGCCGCAGTCGCGCGAGGTCCGCGTTCACGTCGGTGAACGTCGGCAGGTACCAACCCACGACCCGCATCCCGCGTCGGTGCGCCCGGATGACGAACTCGGCCACGAGGGCGCGATCGACCACACCCCCGGGCGACCGACTGTCATCTCGCGCCGCTTGGAGGAACACGGTCTTCACCCCGGCGGCCGCCATCTCGTCCACCGCGCGTGGCGGCACGGGCGGCGCCGCGGCGCCGGTCTGATAGGCGGGCCCGTAGTCGAACCCATCGACCCACGTGGCGTAGCCGGCGTACGCGGCGGCGTTGCGCACCGGCGGCGTGTCGGTCGCCCACCGGTTGGCGATCGTGCCCACGCCCCGCCCGGCCGCGGCCGGGCCGGGGCGGGTGGCGTACGCGATCGCGCCCACGAGCAGCGCCACGAACACGACCGCAGCGACGCGGGCCGAGGGTCGTCGTGGCCGCCGGGTCACGACGGGCCACCGTATCGGCGGCGACGGTGCTGTACTGGGCACCATGAACGACGAGATCGCCCCGACGCCGGAGGATCGATTCACGTTCGGCCTGTGGACGGTCGGCAACCGAGGACGCGACCCGTTCGGCCTCGAGGTACGGCCGGCGCTCGACCCCGTCGAGTCAGTGCAACGGTTGTCCGAGCTCGGCGCGTACGGCGTGAGCTTCCACGACGACGACCTCGTGCCTCCGGGCTCGTCATCGACCGAGCGCGAGGCCATCGTGAAGCGCTTCCGCCGCGCCCTCGACACCACGGGCATGAAGGTGCCGATGGCCACGACGAACCTGTTCTCGCATCCGGTGTTCAAAGACGGTGCGTTCACGGCGAACGACACCGCCGTACGTCGCTACGCGTTGGCCAAGACCCTGGACGCGATCGAGCTCGGCGTCGAGCTGGGCGCTCGCGTCTACGTCATGTGGGGCGGCCGCGAAGGGTGCGAGTCCGACGCCGCGAAGGACGTGCGCGCCGCGCTCGATCGTTACGCCGAGGCCGTGAACATCTGCTGCGCGCACGTACGCGACCGCGGGTACGACGTCCGCTTCGCGATCGAGCCGAAGCCGAACGAGCCCCGGGGCGACATGTTCCTACCCACCGTCGGCCACGCACTCGCGTTCGTCAACGAGCTCGAGTGGCCGGAGATGGTCGGGCTCAATCCCGAGTTCGCACACGAGACGATGTCCGGGCTGTCGTTTCACCACGCCGTGGCGCAGACGCTGTGGCACGGGAAGCTGTTCCACATCGACCTCAACGCGCAGCGGATCGGCAAGTACGACCAGGACTTCCGTTTCGGGTCGGAAGGCATCCGTGACGCGTTCTATCTCGTCAAGCTCCTCGAGGACGCGCACTGGGACGGCATGCGCCACTTCGACGCCCATGCGTACCGCACCGAGAGCGCCGAGGGTGTGTGGGACTTCGCGCAGGGATGCATGCGCACCTATCTCATCCTTCGCGACAAGGCCCGCCGGTTCCACGAGGATCCGGAGATCCAAGCGGCACTCGAGGTCGCGAAGGTCGCCGAGCTCAGCGAGCCGACGCTCGACGCCCGCGTCACGACCGACTCGATCTCCGCACTGCGTCGCGACGCGTTCGCGGTCGACATCAACGCGCTTGCGGCCCAGGGCCTCGGGCACGAACGGCTCGACCAACTCGTGACGGAGCTCCTGCTCGGCGTGCGCTGAGCCAGTCACCCGACAACGTGCGCCACTACGTTGGCGCTCGTGCCGTTGGTGATGGGGGTGGACTCGTCGACGCAGTCGACGAAGGTCGAGGTGCGCGATGCGGACAACGGCCGCCTCGTCGCGCACGGCCACGCCCGGCACCCGGCGACCGGGCATCCGCCCCGCAGCGAGCAGGATCCGAAGGCGTGGTGGGACGCGCTGGTGATCGCGGTCGGCCAGACCGGCGAGCGCGACATCGCGGCGCTGTCGGTTGCTGCACAGCAACACGGGCTCGTGGTGCTCGACGCGGCTGGCGCGGTGCTGCGGCCGGCGAAGCTGTGGAACGACACCGAGTCGGCTCCCGAAGCGGCCGCGATGGTCCAGCAGTTCGGCGCCGAACGTTGGGCGAAGGCCTGCGGCACGGTGCCGGTCGCATCGCTCACGGTCACCAAGCTGGCGTGGCTGGCGCGCCACGAGCAGCACGTGCTCGATCGCGTCGGGCACGTGCTGCTGCCGCACGACTACCTCACCTACCGCTTGACGGGCCGGTACGTGACAGATCGCGGCGACGCGTCCGGCACGGGCTACTGGTCGCCCGTGGAAGGGCGCTGGCGCGTCGATCTCCTCGAGCGTGTCGTCGGCGCGCCCGCAAGCGGTGCGTGGATCGACCGAGTTCCAGAGGTGCTCGAGCCGTCAGAGGCGTCGGACTGGATGACGGCATCCGTGCACGAGGTGCTCGGGCTTCGGGGACGCCCGTTGTGCGGACCGGGCACGGGCGACAACATGGCCGCCGCGCTCGGCGTCGCGCTCGCGCCGAGCGATGTCGCGATCTCGCTCGGCACGTCGGGCACCGTCTACACGGTGAGCCCGTCGCCGTCGGCCGATCGCAGCGGCGCGGTCGCGGGCTTCGCGGACGCGACCGGACAGTTCCTACCGCTCGTGTGCACGCTGAACGCGACACTCGTGACCGACGCATTCGGCCGCATGCTCGGAGCCGACACCGTCGAGCTCGACGCACTGGCGTTGGGCGCCTCGCCGGGCGCCGGCGGTCTCGTGGTGCTGCCGTATCTCAACGGTGAGCGCACACCCAACCGTCCCGGCGCGACGGGGACGGTCACGGGCCTCACGGGCGATGCCGGCCGCGCCGAGCTGGCCCGTGCCGCCTACGAGGGCGTGGTGTGCGGACTGCTCGACGGCCTCGACGCGCTCGAGCGAGCGGTGCCCGGCCTCGACCGTCGCAACGGGCGCACGGTCCTCGTGGGCGGCGGCGCGCGTTCGCCCGCCTACCGCCAGATCGTTGCCGATCTCTCCGGCCGGCCGATCACCGTGCCGGCCGGCGAGGAGCACGTGGCGATGGGCGCGTGCGTGCAGGCCGCGGCGGTCCTGCACCAGCGGCCGCCGGCAGAGATCGCGGCCGCATGGGGTCTCGGCGAGGGCGAGATCGTCGAGCCCGACGTGCGGGTCGACCCCGCCATGCTCCGGTCCCGCTACGCGGCGGTCCGAGACGCGGTGAGGTGACCGACCCAGCACGGCCCGGCGATCAAGTCGGTGTTGACGAGGGTCTCTTGCGGTGCGGCTCGGAGTGATCCCAGTCGGCGAGCAGCGTGCGCACGGCGGTCAGCAGGACGAGCGGCTCGTCGAGCATCGCGTGGTGTCCGGCCTGAGGCAGTTCGATCACCGGTGCGACGCGGCCCAGCGCCTCGTACATCGACGCGCCGATACCGGGGGTGACGAGCCCGCACTCGGATCGCAGCAGCGCGAACCGGCACCGGATCTTGGGGAGGTACGGGAGCGCGACACCGCGCATCGACTGCGCGAACTGCTCGAAGATCCGCCGGTCGAACTTCCACTGCCAGCCGCC
>DASZHU010000171.1:0-13144 GCA_035937605.1 Acidimicrobiales bacterium
GCCCCATCGCCGCCACACAGGCGGCGAACGTGCCCGCCGCTCCCCAACCGGCCAGCGGCTTGAGCGCGACTCCCGCGACGAACAACAACGAGAAGGTGATCGCGGCGAGCACGATCGTCGTGCCGAGGTTGGGTTGCAGCATGATCAGCACGGCGAGCGAGCAGAACGCGACCATCACGGGCCGCAGCGTCACGCGCGTGTCGTCGATCCACGCCGAACGACGAGCGAGCAGGTCCGCCGCAAAGATCAGGATCGCGAGCTTGCCGAACTCGGACGGCTGGATACTGAAGGTGCCCACCCCGATCCACCGGGACGATCCGTTGACGTTGCTGCCGATACCCGGCAACAAGACGATCACCAGCAGACCCAGCGTGCCGACGAGCAACGGCCAGGCGAACAGCCGGAGGCGGTGATAGTCCATCCGCAGCGCGATGAAGAACGCGACGCTGCCGAGCCCGAGCCACATCAGCTGCCGCTCGAAGTAGTAGTAGGAGTTGCCGTACTCGTGCAGCGCGGTGACAGACGAGGCCGACAGCACCATGACGAGCCCGATGAGGTTCAACACGACGATCACCGCGAACAGCAGAACGAATGCCGATGGCAGTTGGCGGACGCCCGATGGCGTCGCCTTCTTGGGCGCGGGACGAGTCGTCGTCGCGGTCATGCGGATGGTCCGATCAAGGTGCGTACCTGCCTCGTGAAGTCGTCGCCCCTCTCACCGTACGATCGGTACCAGTCGAAAGACGCGCATGCTGGCGACAGGAGTACTGCGTCACCCGGTTGCGCGAACTCGCGAGCAGCCTTCACTGCATCGCTCATCGACGTCGCGACGACCACCGGGCGCACGCCGGTGAACGCGGCTTCCACTTCTCCCGCGGCGTCGCCGATGGCCACCACCGCGCGGACCCGATCGGACGCACCCGCGAGGACGCCGAGGTCGAGGCCCTTGTTCTGACCTCCGGCGATGAGCACGACCGAGTCGAACGCGCTCGTCGCCGCAAGCGTCGCGTTCGGCGTCGTGGCCTTCGAGTCGTCATACCAGCGAACGCCGTCCCGCTCGGCCACGAGGGAGATCCGGTGCGGCAGTCCCTCGAAGCGCACGAGTGCGTCATGACAGCCTGCGACGGTGGCGCCGCCGGCCAACGCGGTCGCCGCCGCGGCGAGGTCGTTGGTCAGGTCGTGCGGGAAGTGCCTGGGCAACTCGTCGACCGCGGCCAGCACGTCTCCGGTCTCGGCCACGAGGTCACCGCCGTCGACGTGGAAGTCGGCACCGGGGCTCAGGCCGAAGGTGACGTGGCGCGCGGGCGCGGCGAGCAGGTGGCGACGCACGGTCGCGTCGTCGAGCGATCCGACCGCGAGGTCGTCGGCCGACTGGTCGCGCCACAGCTTCGCCTTCGCGAGCTCGTACGACTCGAGCGATCGATGCAGGTTGAGGTGGTCGGGCGAGAAGTTGAGCCACGTCCCGACGTGCGGCGCGAAGCGTTCGCTGTGATCGATTCGAAACGACGACGCCTCCACCACGAACACGTCGATCGCCGGATCCTGGATCGCGGCGACGAGCGGCACCTCGGTGTTGCCGGCCGCCGCGGCCCGTAGCCCCGAGGCCTGAAGCATGGCGGTGACGAGCATCGTGACCGTTGTCTTGCCGTCGGTGCCGGTGATGGCGAGTACCGGCCGATCGTCCCACTGCGCCGCGAGATCGAACTCGCTGCGAACCGGCACACCCAGCCGCCTCGCAATGCCGAGCGCGAGGTGCACGTCGCCGATGCCCGGCGACGGAAGCACCACGTCGCTGGCGCCGATGACTCGTTCGTAGCCGTCGGCGCCGGGCGATTCGACGAGCTCGACACCTCGCGCCGAGGCGGCGGCCAGCACGCTCGCGCTCGCTTCGTCGTCACACACGACGACCTCGTGACCGCGTTGCAGGAGCCCGTCGGCCACGGCCTGGTTCGTGATGCCGAATCCGATCAACACCGCACGCATCAGTCGAGGGCGCCGATGCGGAGGAAGTCGGCGTAGTAGAAGCCGAGCGCGAGCGCGATGAAGAGGCCGGCGAGGATCCAGAAGCGCACGATCACCGTCGTCTCGGGCCAGCCGCCGAGCTCGAAGTGGTGGTGGATCGGGGCCATGCGGAAGACGCGCCGTCCGAACACACGGAAGGAGAACACTTGGATGATCACCGACAAGGTCTCGAGCACGAAGAGGCCACCGACGATCGGAAGCAGCAGGGCGGTGCTCGTCATGAGCGCGAGCGCGGCAAGACCAGTCCCGATCGCGAGGGCGCCGGTGTCGCCCATGATGATGCGCGCCGGGTTGGCGTTCCACCACAGAAACCCTGCGCACGCTCCGAGCATCGCCGCGGCCACGATCGCCAAGTCGTACGAGTGGATGAGGTGGTAGATGTCCGCGTTCGTGCCGGGCGTTCCGAAGTTCGTGTGCCGGAAGCCCCAGAAGCCGATGACCATGTACGCGATGAACGCGTAGATCGACGAACCCGCGGCGAGACCGTCGAGACCATCGGTGAGGTTCACCGCGTTCGACGTGCCGTAGATCATCGCGACCGCGAGCACACACCAACCGACAGCGCCAAACTCGATGCCCGGGACGTTGAAGCGCGTGAACGACAGCGTGGTGTGCACGGGTGTCTCGAGCTCGGCCACGACAGCGAATCCGACTGCGACCGCGATCAGGCCGAGGCTCTTCGCCCGTTTGCTCAATCCGAGGTTGCGCTCGCGGGTCACCTTGATCCAGTCGTCGAGCAGGCCGACGCCGCCGGCCGCGATGATCGCTCCCATCACCGCCAAGCCGGTGGTCGTGTAGATCACACCGCCGCGGAAGTGCGCGACCACGTAGCCGGTGACCGCGGCGGCCACGATCGCCACGCCGCCCATCGTGGGGGTGCCGGCCTTCTTCTGGTGACCTTCGGGCCCATCCTCACGGATGGGCTGACCGATGCCCCGCGCCCGAAGCAGGTCGATGAGGAACCGCGTGCCGATCAACGAGACGAGCATGCTCACGCCCGCGGCGATCAGGAGTCCGACCATGCGTGCTCCTTCAGCAGCGCACGCGCGACCGCGCGGTCGTCGAACGGAACCTCTCGCCCACCGATGACCTGAGTCGTCTCGTGGCCCTTGCCGGCGATGACCACCACGTCGCCGGCGTCCGCGCGCTCGAGCGCCGCCGCGATCGCGGCGCGCCGGTCCGGTTCGACGCGCACCGGTGAACCCTCGGGGATGCCTGCGAGCACGGCGTCGATGATGGCCGACGGATCCTCCCCCCTCGGATTGTCCGAGGTCAGGATGACCGTGTCCGCACCCTCGGCCGCGACGGCGCCCATCGGCCCGCGCTTGCTCGGATCCCTCTCCCCGCCGCACCCGAACACGACCGCCACCCGTCCCCGACCGGCGATCTCGCGGGCGGCGCGCAGCACCTGCTCGAGGCCATCGGGCGTGTGCGCGTAGTCGACGATGACGGTGAACGGCTGGCCGGCATCGACGGACTCGAAGCGGCCCGATACCGGGCCCGCCTGCACGAGCCCCTCCGCGATCACATCAGGCATCACGCCGAGCGTGCGGGCCGCCAGCGCGGCGATGAGCCCGTTCATCAGGTTGAACCGTCCTCCGAGCGGCACGCGGAGCTCCACGCCTTCCCACAAGCAGCGCGACCAGCCGGCGTGCAGCTCGATGTCGTCGACCAGGTCGAGCGAGCACGCTCGCCAAGGGATCGTGATCATCTCGCTCAACCTGCGCCCCCAGGGGTCGTCAACGTTGACGACTGCCGCCGCGCAGCGCTCGGGCTCGAACAGGCGGGCCTTCGCGGCGAAGTACTCCTCGAGCCCGCCGTGGAAGTCGAGGTGGTCGCGGCTCAGGTTCGTGAACACGCCGACGCGAAACCACGTGGCGTCGACGCGGTGTTGCGCGAGCGCGTGCGACGACACCTCCATCGAGACCGCGCGCACACCTTCGTCGCGGTACCGCGCGAGCAGCGCTTGGAGATCGGTCGCCTCCGGCGTGGTGCGAGTACCCGTCAGCGTCCCGATGACGCGCGCCGGCCGGCCGGCGCGCTCGAGGATCGAACGCATGAAGTGCGTCGTCGTCGTCTTGCCGTTCGTTCCAGTGACGCCGACGACGTCGAGAGTGCGCGATGGCTCTCCGTGGAAGACGGCGGCGAGCGGACCCATTGCAGTGCGGGTGTCGGGCACGATCAGTTGCGGGACCGGTTCGGACAGTTCGCGCTCCGCGAGCAGCGCCACGGCACCGGCGCGCACCGCGTCGGGCGCGAACCGGTGGCCGTCGACGCTTGCTCCGGACACGCAGCAGAAGAGCGCTCCCGCGGTGACGGCGCGCGAGTCGTGGACGATCTCCGCCACCTCCACGCCTGACGGATCGCCGACGACCTGCTCCACCCGCACGGCCCCCAACAGCTCGTCGAGGCGCACGTCAGCCGCCCGGTTTCTTCTTGCTCTTGGGTGGCGTCGTGGTCGAGGTCGTTGTCGACTTCGGCGGCACGGTCGTCGAGGTGGTCGGCGGCACGGTCCCCGTGACGTCGTTCGCCTGTGTCGCGCCCGCGGGGTTGGGATGCGTCGGCGCCGGGACCGTTGGCGCCAGCGTGATGCCAGGCGGCGGGATGTGGAAGCGCCGCAGCGCGTACGACGCGATCCGACTGAACACCGGCGCGGATGCACCGCTGGCGAAGATCGTGGCGGTCGGTTCGTCGAGCACCACGATCGCGGAGAGTTGCGGATCCTCGGCCGGAACGAAGCCGGCGAAGGTCGTGACGTAGTGATAGTTGCCCGCTGCGTCCTGGTACCCGCCGTTGGGCTGCGGCTTGCGCGCCGTGCCGGTCTTGCCGGCGACGGTGTAGCCGTCGATCGCAGCCTGTGTCCCGGTACCGGAGATGACCACTTGTTCCATCATGTCCCGCACCTCGGCGGCCGTTTGCGTCGACACGACACGGTGGCTGCTCGAGGGCGGCGTGGGGTGGCGGGTGCCGTCCTTGCCCACGGTCGCGAGCACGAGCTTCGGGTCGACGTACACACCGCCGTTGGCGATGACGTTGAAGGCGTCGAGCATCTGCGTCGCTGTCACCGCGACACCTTGACCGATCGGAATGGTGCCGATCGACGTACCGGACCAGCTCTTCAGCGGCAACATGAGGCCGGCCGACTCGTTCGGGAAGTTCAGTGCCGTCGTCTGCCCGAACCCGAACTTGCGCTGGTACGAGTCGATGCGCTCGGCGCCGAGCTTCTGGCCCAACATGATCGTGCCGATGTTCGACGAGTTGGCGAGGATGTCCGTGAGCGACATCGTCTCGGTCGGATGCGGATCGTGATCGGTGAAGGTCGCGTCCGCCACTTTCAGGTGGTCGGGAACCGTCAACGTCGCGTCGGGCGGCACGACACCCTCTTCGAGCGCGGCCGCCATCGTGATCACCTTGCTGGCCGAGCCCGGTTCGAACACCGTCGTGAGCGCGCGGTTGTTGGTGCTCGCGACCGGCGTGCCCGTGCCGTTGGGACGATCCATGTTCGCGATGGCGAGGATCTCACCCGTCTTCGGGTTGCTGACGATGGCCATGCCACCCTTGGCACCCATCTTCACGATCTGATCGCTGAGCGCGCGTTCGGTCTCGAACTGCATCGCGGTGTCGACCGTGAGCACGAGGTCGTCGCCCGGTTGCGCCGGCGTGAGGTGGTGCTCTCCCTCCGCGATCGTGCGTCCGTTCGGATCCTGCTCGAGCACCAGCTGGCCGGGCGTGCCGGTCATCGTGCCGTCGTACTGTTGCTCGAGCCCCGCGCGCCCGACGTTGTCGATGTTCACGCTGCCGAGAACGGAACGGGCGAGATCGCCGGAGGGGTTGAACCGCTTCGACTCGTCCAACAACTCGACGCCGTCGAGCTTGAGATCCTTGACCTTCTGCGTGGTGGTGTCGTCGACCTGACGGGCCAGGTACACGAACTGCTTGTTCGGCGTCGTGAGCGCGCGCAGCAGCACGTCTCGGTCGACGCTCAGCACAGGCGCAAGCGCGTCCGCTTCTCGCTGGGGGTCGGATACGAGTCGCGGATCGGCCCACACGGTGTGCTGCGGCACCGACAGCGCGAGGTCTGCACCGTTGCGGTCGAACAAGGAGCCTCGCTCGGCCGGCAACACGACGGGGCGAACGCGCTGCGACGCGCCGAGCGCGGTGTAACGCTGGCGGTCGAAGAGCTGGAGCTGCGCCATGCGACCGACGACGATCGCGAACAGCAGCACGACGAACGCCAGGACGCCGACGACGCGATTGCGCGTCCTGACCCCCGTGCGCGGGTGACCGCCGCTCGGACGAACAGGGCGCCGGCTCCGGGCCGGGACGGATCGGCTCGGAGCCGGCGCGATCTTGCGCCGGTTCGGCGCCGGGCGGGGCGGACGGGTGGTGGTCGTCGTCACGGTGCGGCGCCGAGGTAGGGCTTCACCTGGGGCCACGCGCTCGCGCCGTCGTCGGACGGGGCCGCGGTGTCGCTCGGAGAGGTGCCCTGGCTGGCGCCGGCACTGCTGGTCGCGGCACTCGCCGCGGGGGTCAGGTAGGTGGTGCCCGCTGGCGGCACCATGCCGAGTTTCGTGGTGGCGACGTCGAGGATCCGCTGTGGAGCCTCGAGTTGCGCGACCTGCAGCCGCAGCTGCTGGTAGTGAGCCTGTTCTTGTGTCACTTGCGCGTCGAGATGATCGAGTTGCTGCTGGTTCTTGAGCAGCACGGTGTGGAACACGACGAGCCCGAACAACACCGCGAACACACCGCCGACGACGAGCACCGTGACGGCACCGAGGCTCAGCCGACGGACGCGCGGCTCGGCGACGACGCGGAGCTGAGGCCGGCGCTCGCGCGTTGCCGGCGCCCGTCGCGGCTGAGGCACCGCCACTGAACGTCGGGTCGCGGGAACGACGGCCATCAGGTCGCGAGCCGTTCGACCGATCGGAGTACTGCACTCTCCGCACGTGGGTTGGTCGCGATCTCCGCGGCCGAGGGACGCCGCTTCAGCGGGCGCAGCTCACGCACGCGCCGCGCCGCACCGCATGCGCACGGCAAGCCCGGCGGGCAGGTACAGCCACCGGTGGCCGCGAGGCGGAACCGCTCCTTCACGATGCGGTCCTCGCCCGAGTGGTAGCTGAGCACCACACACCTGCCGCCGGGGGCGAGCGCCTCGATGGCATCGTCGAGCGCGCCTGGAAGCATCGCGAGCTCGGCGTTGACCTCGATGCGGAGCGCCTGGAACGTGCGCTTCGCGGGATGGCCGCCCCGGCGGCGGGCAGGTGCAGGGATCGCGTCGCGGACGATGTCCGCGAGCTGGCTGGTGGAGACAACGGGGCGAGCGGCGACGATCGCCCGCGCGATGCGACTGGCGTAGCGCTCGTCACTGTTGCTGCGGATGATCCTCGCGAGCTCGAACTCGTCCAGGTGGTTGACGAGATCCGCAGCGGATTGTGCGTCACGACGATCCATACGCATGTCGAGCGGCGCGTCGTGCCGGTAGCTGAAGCCGCGGTGCGGCCGATCGAACTGCGGCGACGAGACGCCGAGGTCGAAGAGCGCCCCTGCGATCGTGTCGAGTCCGAGTTCGATCATGGTGTCCCTCAGCGCATCGAACCGGACTTGACGCAACTCGACTCGATCCCCGAAGCGTTGCAGTGAGCTCTTCGCCGCAGCGAGGGCTTCGGCATCGCGATCGAATCCGAGCAGCGAGACGTGTTCGAGCGCGTCGAGGAGAGCCTGTGCGTGACCCCCGCCTCCGACCGTGGCATCGACCACCGTTCCGGAGGGCACCGATCCGAAGAGCTCGACGATCTCGTCGACCATCACGGGTCGGTGCTCGAAGCGAGTCATGAAGGTTCCGTCCTCGACCTCGCTCGGGGATCGCTGATCGGCAGCCCCCCGGCGCGCGGGCGCTCGCCGGGATGTCTCCCCGACTGAACTGATGGGAAGCGGGCGGAGTAGGGGCCTTCCATCTGCTCGCCGGGGGGCTGCGGATCAGCGATCCGTTTCGTCTGCGTCAGTCCGTGTGGTGCGCACTCCTTTCTGGTTCAGTAGTCCCGTGTCGTCAGAAGATTCGAAGCCGGCGGATCTCGGCCGACACGTCGTCGGCGCTCTTGCCACCCTCCATCGCGCCGAACCGACCCGCGTCCCAGATCTCGACACGGTTCGGGAGTCCGAGCACCTTCACCTCGCGCGAGATGTCCGCGTGACTGCGGTGCTCCTCCGGCACGACGAAGCGGCCCTGCGCGTCGAGCTGCACGTCGGCGGCGCCACCGGAGAACAGCCGGGCGACATCGTCGTCCGCCTCCCCGTCGCTCACCTTGTCGAGCAGTCTCCGCATCACGACCTCGAAATCGACTCTCGGAAAGAGGGCGAGGCAGCGATCCCAAGGGGCGAGGACACCACCACCACCGTCCTCGAAGGCCCGCCGATAGCCACTGGGAAGAACGAGCCGCCCCTTGTCGTCGAGCGACCGATCGTGCTTCCCGATGAACATCGGCTGGTGACGTCTCCCCGGAGCGCTCCCCTGCTCTCCACTGCGTCCCACCGTATGCCACTTACCCCCACCGGTCAAGGTGTCATGCGGAGTTCCTCGTCAATTCGAACGCAAGAAATCCGCCCATAAGCGACCGTTCTGCGCGAGTCGTTACGCGAATGCGGCGAGGAGCGCGTCCGCGACCGCGGTCAGACGTCCCACTCCGACCCCCACGGCGTCGATCGACACGTCCGTGCGCCGCAGACCGAGCAGGCCCAGGAGCGGCTCGTCGTCCCACACCTCGTACGCCACGCACTGGAACCGGGCCGCGTCTCGAGTTCGGCGCTGGCTGATGCCGACGACCTTGTCGCCTCCGATCGTCACCTCGCCCGGCCCGAGTCCGGCAAAGCACACGACGTCGGACCACGCGGTGCGAACCATCGCGCCCCGATGGACACGAGCCGCACCGCCCAGCGCGCCCGCCCACCGTTCGCCGAGCCAATGCGTGGCACGGCCGACGTCGTCGTCCCAGAAGTCGTCGCCGCGTGGAACGACGACGTCGACCCACAACGTGCGCCCGGGGTCGAGGAACACGGCGCCGCCGCCGCTACGGCGTCGCACCACCTCGATGTCGGGCGCCGCGACCTGCGGCTGCGGCTGCGTGCTGCCGAGCACGAGGGCCGGATGCTCGACGTCGAAGATCCAGACGCCGCGCTCGACGGGTAGGTCGCGCCCGTGGAAGTCGGTCGCGGTGCCCCGGGCGCGCTCGACGCGCCACGACATCAGACGGCGGGTTCGACGAGATCGGGCTCGTAGAGGTACGGCGCCCAGTCGCCGGGCACCGCGCCACGGGCGACGATCGACCACGACGCGCCTCGAGGCGCCGCGGGCCGGCGTCGCAACCGCATCGTGGTCTCGTGGAGCAGGCGATCCCGCTTGCGCACGTTGCACGGTCGACACGCCGCCACGACGTTCTCCCACGTGTGCGGCCCGCCCTTCGACCGCGGCACGACGTGGTCGATCGAGTCGGCGTGGCTGCCGCAGTACTGGCACAACCCGCCGTCTCGCGCCATCACGGCCCGCCGGCTCACCGCCACGCGCCGCCGAAACGGAACGGACACGAAGGCGCGGAGCCGAACGACCGAGGGCACCGACACGACCAGGCGTTCGGAGTGGAGCACGAGCCCGGTCTCGGCCACTGTCTCGGCCTTGTCGCCGAGCACCAGCACGACGGCTCGCCGCGCCGCGACGACGCACAACGGCTCGTACGACGCGTTGAGCACAAGTGCCCTGCTCATTGGTGGCGAACGTTAGTGGTGCGGCACCACTGCAAGTAGGCAAGAACATCGGCCGGCTCGGCCCGGTGCGTCGGGTCTCCGTACTGAGTCTCCAGCCGGAATCGGAGATAGTCGCGATCCGGCGTCGGAAGGAATGGCGGCCGGCGCCACCATCCGGGCGGCGCGAGACGCCGCACTTGCCGCAGCGCGGTGCCCCACAGCGACGGCCGGACCATCAACGCCGGCACCGCCCGCCAAATCCCATTCATCCGCAGACGAACGTGTGTCGCTATGAATGGGATCTCGTGGAGTTGGCCTCTCTCCACGTGCCGAGGTCGTGCTTGGGCTCCTTCGGGAGGCCGAGGATCATCTCGCCGATGATGTTGCGCTGCACCTGGCTCGAACCGGCGTAGATGGTGCCGGCGCGGGCGTTGAAGAACGTGCCCACGAACGACGCAGAGTCGTTGGGCGCGCCGGGGTCGTCGGTCTGGAACGAGCTGTTCGGCGCCTTCCCGCTCGGCGCCATCGACACCGCGCCGAACAGATCGACGCCGAGCTCGGTAACGGTGCGGTGGTACTCGCTCCAGTAGAGCTTGAAGATCGCGGCGTCGGGACCGGGGTGCTTGCCCGCGAGGTATTGCGTCAGCGTGCGCATGCCCAGCCACCGCATGATCTCGACCTTCGAGTGGCACCACGCGAGCTTCTGGCGAACCACCGGGTCGTCGTTTCGTGCGAGCTCTTTCGCGACGGCCACGAGGCGGTCGAGCTCGGTGCGGAACTTCAGCGGGAACGTCGCCGCGGCCTCACCGCGCTCGTACCCCAGCAACGTCATCGCGACGGCCCAGCCTCCGTTGACCTCTCCGATGATGTTCTCCTTCGGGCACCGCGCGTCGGTGAAGAACACCTCGTTGAACTCCGATTCGCCGGTGATCATCTTGATCGGCCGCACGTCGACGCCGGGCTGGTCCATCGGGCACAGCAGAAACGAGATCCCCTTGTGCTTGGGCACGTCGGGGTCGGTGCGGCACACGACGAAGATCCAGTTCGCGAGATGACCAGCGGACGTCCAGATCTTCTGACCATTGATGACCCACTCGTCACCGTCGAGCACGGCGCGGGTTCCGATGTTGCCGAGGTCGCTTCCGGCGTTCGGCTCGGAGTAGCCCTGGCACCAGCGATCCTCACCCGAGAGGATGCGCGGGATGTAATGGCGCTTCTGCTCGTCCGTGCCCCAGTCGAGCAACGTGTTGCCGATCATCTGGATCGAGAACACGTCGTTCACGATGCCAGTGGGCACGCCCGCACGCTCGAACTCCTCCGCCAGGATCACCTGCTCGAGCGCGGTGAGGCCCGCGCCGCCGTATTGCTTCGGCCAGTTCGGCGCGAGGTAGCCGTGTTCGTGGAGGGTGCGGCGCCAGTCCTCGGTGAACGTGTGCGCATCCGCGACGCCGAGCGCTCCGATGCCCTTCCAGTTACTCGGAAGGTGTTCGGCGAGGAACGCGTGGATCTTCTCGCGGTAGGCGTCGGCTTCAGCCGAATACGTGGGATCCACGGTCACGCAAGTTAACGGAAGGCGACCGCCGCGGCTCCGATCAGCGGGCCGGCGTCACCGAGACCGCCGGGGACCACGCGGGTTCCCGCCGAGAACGCCAACCGCGCCCGATCGTCGATCTCGGCCTGCGCGGCCTCGAAGAACAAGGCGCCGAAACCCAAGGCCACCGATCCTGCGACCACGGCCAGTCGCAGGTCCAACAGGTTCGCGACCGACGCGATCGCGCGCCCGACGAGCATCCCGGTCCGAACCCGGATCTCGTCGCTCGCTTCCACGGGGGCGCGCCCGGTGATCGCTCGGATCGCGGTGCCAGATGCCTCGGCCTCGACACAGCCGCGCGCGCCGCATCCGCACACCCGGCCGTCGGGCTCCACGATGACGTGACCGAGGTGTCCGGCATTGCCGTCGCGTCCGTCGAGCAGCCGGCCGTCGAGCACGATGCCGCCGCCGACGCCGGTCGACACCACGAGCGCCACGTAGTCGTCCTCGCCGCGGGCCGCTCCCACCCAGCCTTCGCCGAGTGCGAGCGCCTTGGCGTCGTTGTCGACTGCGACCGGCAGCCCGAGATGGCCGTGGAGGCGGTCACGCAGCGGGAAGTCGCGCCAAGCCGGGATGTTCAACGGCGACACCGAGGCGCCGCCCCTTGTCATCGGGCCCCCGCAGCCGACGCCGCACACCGAGGCGTCGTGCGTGCGCACGGTGTCGATCGCCGCAACCACTGCGCGCCACATCTCTTCGGCATCGGTCGTCGCGGGAGTCGCGGTCGAGCGGCGGACCAGGAGCCGGCCCCCGTCGTCGACGAGGCCAACGGCCACTTTCGTGCCCCCGATGTCCACGGCGAGGGCAACCACCACGACGAAACAACCTAACCTTGCCCGAATGTCGCGGCAGCAGCCAGCCGATCCCAGCGCCGCGTTCGCGGCGACATTCACCACGATCGTCGAGAACGTCGAGCGCGTCATCCAGGGCAAGGTCGACGTGATCCAGCTCGCGCTGTTGTGCATGCTCTCCGAGGGTCATCTGCTCATCGAGGACGTGCCCGGTGTCGGCAAGACGAGCCTCGCGAAGTCGATCGCCACGTCGATCAAGTGCACCTTTGGTCGCGTGCAGTTCACTCCCGACCTGTTGCCATCCGACGTCGTGGGCGTGAGCGTGTACAACCGCGCTTCGGGCGACTTCGAGTTCCGCGCCGGTCCGATCTTCGCCAACGTCGTGCTGGGCGACGAGATCAATCGCGCGTCGCCGAAGACGCAGTCCGCGTTGCTCGAGGCGATGGCGGAGCAGCAGGTGACCGTCGACGGCACGACCTACCCGCTCGACGGCCCGTTCATGGTGATCGCGACGCAGAACCCGATCGAGCACGAGGGCACGTATCCCCTGCCCGAGAGCCAGCTCGACCGCTTCTTCATGCGCGTGTCGGTCGGCTATCCCGCGCGCGACGCGGAGCTCGAGATGCTCGAGGCCCACGGCGATCACGACGCGTACGACGACATCACCGCGGTGGTGCGCGCCACCGAGATCCAGTCGATGATCGAGACCGCCCGCAACGTGCATCTCGCTCCCAGCCTCAAGGGCTACCTGATCGAGCTCGCAGAAGCGACACGACGTCACCCGCGCCTCGCGTTGGGCATGTCGCCACGAGCGACGCTGAACCTGCAGCGCGCCGCTCGCTCGCGCGCGGTGGCGGCCGGGCGCAGCTACGTCGTGCCGGACGACATCAAGGCACTCGCCGAGCCCGTGCTCGCGCATCGACTGATCGTCACACCCGAGGCGCAGCTCGCCGGGATGCGCTCCGCCGACGTGCTCGACGAGGTGCTGCGGTCGGTACCCGTGCCG
>DASZHU010000172.1:0-13405 GCA_035937605.1 Acidimicrobiales bacterium
CCGGCTCGCGCCAGCAGCCTGGTGGCGAGCGCCGAGCCCGCCGCCGTGCGGGCCGCGGTCACGTAGCCGCCGTCCATCACGGCTAGCGGGACACCGGAAACCGGGTCGAAGCAGCAGATCAGCGCCTGGTGCGTCGGCTGATCGACGTTGTCGGGAAACACACTGACGAGCTTGGCGGCAAGTGCGTCGCTCGAGGGCAGGTACGCCGGCATCGCCGCCAGGATCCCCGGTGGGTCGACGACCGACGCGCCGACGCGAGGAGGAACCGATGCGCGACCAGCGCTCAGGTCGATCATCGCCTCGGCCAGTGCGTCGATGAGGCGAGCCATGTCGAGCACCGCGTGAACATCGCGCTGCGACAGGATGAGCATGCGCCGTAGTTTGACGCCTGGCGTCGAGCGCGTCGGGGTCAGGCGGTGACCCAGATCAACACTTCTGCGCCGCTCGGCCCGGCGGTCAGCGACGGCGATCCCGCGGCCACGAGTCGAACGGCATCGCCCGTCGCGAGCCCGCCGGCGCCTTGGAGCTGCGCGTCGCCAGCCGCCACATACAGGTGCGCGTTGCGACCATCCGGCACGGCAACGGTCTCGCCCGGCTTCAACCGCCCGCCCCACAACACCGCGTCACGCTGTCGAATCGAGATGGCGGAATCGTGTCCTTGTCCCGACGCGATCGGATGCAGCCCGCCCTTGTCGAGCTCCGAGTTGATGTCGAGCTGCTCGTACCCGGGATCGACTCGTTCCGTGTCCGGCAACACCCACATCTGGACGAAGTGCACGTCTTCGGCACGCGAGGCGTTCATCTCGGAGTGCCAGATGCCGGTACCGGCACTCATCCGCTGCGCGAGGCCTGGGTAGAGCTCGCCGCGGTTGCCCTCCGAGTCCTTGTGCTCGAGCCGTCCGTCGAGCACCCACGTCACGATCTCCATGTCCTGGTGCGGGTGGGTGCTGAAGCCGGTTCCGGGAGCGACGCGGTCGTCGTTCGAGACGAGCAGCAATCCGTGGTGCGTGTTCTGCGGGTCGTAATGCGTTCCGAAGCTGAAGCTGTGGTGGCTGTCGAGCCAATCGATCTTCGTATGCTCGCGAGCGTCGTTGCGGCGGACGTCGACGGTCGAGGTCATGGCGCGCTCCAACCGGATCGGTCCGCTCGGCATTCCCTGGCCCCGCAGGTGCTGGTGTCGCACAAGCGGCACGGCCGATACATCAGCGGCGTTCGCCGTAATCACCGAAGGGGCGGTCGCGTTCACGTACTGCGTCGCGCCATCCGATCTCCTGGGCACGCGCCACGAAGTCCACCCCCTCCTGTGTGTGCCGCGCGACGCCATCGAAGATGTAGCCGAGCAGGCGGCTCGTGTCGGGCTGGTACTGGTGCCGGGCGACGTCGTTGAGCATCCACTTCATCATCTGCAGCTGGTTCAGCGGAAGCAATGCCACGCGTTGCGCGAGCGCCGTCGCGCGCTCCTCGAGCTCGTCGTCTGGCACGCACTCCAGGATCATCCCGATGTCGGCGGCTTCCCGCGCGGTGAGCTCGTCGCCGGTGAACAGGTAACGCTTGGCCCGCTCGAGCCCGAGACGCGCCACCCACACCCAGGGCGCTTCGGGTACTCCCCACACCCGTGCCGGCGGATAACCGAATCGCGCGGCCTCGCCCGCGAGTATGAGATCCGCGTTCAGGATCATGTCGGTGCCTCCGGCGATGCACCAACCCTGCACCGCGGCGATGGTCGGCTTCGAGATGTCGTGCAGCTTGGCGAACGTGTTGCCGAAGCGTCCGATCATCTGCACGTCCATGACCGTGTCCCACGCTCGTGAGCCGGTGCGATCGCCCGACGCCGGCGCGGCCGTCGACCAGTCCAGTCCGAATCCTGCGCAGAACGCCCTGCCTTCCGCGGTGACGAGCACGACCCGGACGGTCGAGTCACGGTCCGCCGCGTCGAGCGCCGCGTCGAGCTCATCGCGTAGCTCGGGCGTGATCGTGTTGAACTCGTCAGGTCGGCAGAGGACCAGCCGGCGTACGGCGCCGTAGTCTTCAGTTCGAATCGCGCGTGGCATGGGCGGTAGTACAGCGCGTGGAACGGGAGGATGTGCATGAGGATCCACGTGGACAACAGCCGCTGCGAGGGCCACGGGCGCTGTTACGCCGTCGCGCCGGCGCTGTTCGAGCCGGACGACATCGGCAACGGGCACGAGATCGCCGACGGAGCCGTCGCACCCGGCCAGGAGCACGAAGCGCGCCTGGCCGTGTCGAACTGCCCCGAGCGCGCCGTGATCCTTGAGGACGCCTGATGGGGCACCACCCGCCGGTCGACGACTGGGCCACCGACTTCGATCACACCGACGACGAATGGGCCGCCGACCCGTTCCCGATCTGGGACGAGCTGCGCGAGAAGTGCCCGGTCGCGCACTCGAGCCGCTACGGCGGCGTGTGGCTCCCGACCAGGCACGACGACGTCGCGGCGATCGCGTATGACACCGAGAACTTCACGTCGCGCAGCGTTGTCGTCACCGAGTTCCGGCCACCGCACGAGCTCGCGCCCCGCGGGATCGCGCCACCGATCTCGTCCGACCCGCCGTTCCATCACGGAGCCCGCCGCCTGCTGCTGCCGGCGTTCGCACCCCAGGCGATCGACAAGCTCGAGCCGTCGACACGGGCGTACTGCGAGGAGCTGATCGACGCGCTCAAGGGCCACGACATCGTCGATGCCGCGGAGGGGTACGCGCAACACATCCCCGTGCGGGTGATCGCCCACATGCTCGGCTTCCCCGAGGAGGACGCGGATCGCTTCCGAGGGTTCGTGAACCATGTGCTCGAAGGGGTTGCCCTCCCGCTCGAGCAGCGGTTCGAGGGGATGAACGTACTGTTCGAGTACCTGCGAGAGCAGGTGCAGGACCACATCGACAACCCGCGCGACGATCTCACCACGTTCCTGCTCGAGGCCGAAATGGACGGGCAGCCGCTCGAGATGGGTCACGTCGGCGGCACGATCGCGTTGCTGCTCCTGGCCGGCATCGACACCACCTGGAGTGCGATCGGGGCGTCGCTGTTCCATCTCGCCGGCCACCCCGACGATCGCGAGCGGCTCGTGCGCGAACCGGACTTGCTGCCGACGGCGATGGAGGAGCTCCTGCGCGCGTACGCGCCCGTCACCATGGCTCGGCTCGTGAAGAACGACATGGTGTGGAACGGCAATACGATGAAGGCCGACGACTGGGTTCTGTTGTCGTTCCCCTCGGCGAATCGCGACGCGAAGGTCTTCGACCACGCGGACAAGATCATCATCGATCGCGAGGAGAACCGTCACGCCGCGTTCGGCCTCGGCATTCACCGCTGCGCGGGCTCGCATCTCGCTCGGATGGAGCTGAGGGTCGCGCTCGAGGTGTGGCTCGAGGCCTTCCCCGTGTTCGAGCTCGCCGACCCGAATGCCGTCGTCTGGTCGGGCGGTCAGGTCCGCGGGCCGCGCAAGCTCCCCCTCCGCATCGGCTGACGGTGCATGTCGCAGGCCGGATGCGACAACATGTCGGGCATGTCCACCGTCGCCTCCCCCTTCAGCCCGTTCGTTGGCGCGGTCGAGCCGATCACCGAGACCGACGCCGAGATCCGTTCGATGCTCGACGAGGCCGAGATCCCTCCCCTGCTTCCGGCGCTCGCCTACCTCACCGGCGACCTCACGCTGCTGCGCGACGACCTGCGACCTGATCCCCTGATGCTCGCGATGCCGCAAGCCGGCCTGACCGACGACCAGCTCGCAACGGCGCGTGACCTCGCGCTCGACGCGATCGTGCGCTTCCGCGAAGCCGGCTGCCAACCGGCGGTGCCGCCGTCCGACGACGTGCTCCTGCGCATCATGGAGTTCGCGGTCGGTGGCGCGGAGATGGGCGCGTACCTCCCGCTGCTCGAAGAGGAGCTCGCGATCCTCGGCGAGGACCGCCGCGCGCCCGACTGGCGGGCCGCGGACACCGACTTCCATGTGGTCATCATCGGCGCCGGCATGTCGGGCCTCCTGGTGGCGCACCGTTTGCAGCAGGCGGGCATCCCATTCGTGATCCTCGAGAAGAACGCCGAGGTCGGCGGCACCTGGTACGAGAACAGCTATCCCGGCTGTCGCGTCGACAATCCCAACCACAACTACAGCTACTCGTTCGCGCAGCGCCACGACTGGCCGCTGCACTTCTCGACGCAAGACGTGCTGTACGACTACCTGCGCCGCTGCGCGGACGCGTTCGGCCTGCGAGAGCACATCCGGTTCGAGACCGAGGTGCTGTCGGCCACATGGTCCGACGCCGATCTCGGATGGACGGTCGTCGTGCGCACGCCCGATGGACGCGAGGAGTCGCTCGAAGCCAACGCGGTCGTGACCGCGGTTGGTCAGCTCAACCGGCCATCGATGCCCGCGATCGCCGGGCGCGAGTCGTTCGCCGGCCCGTCGTTCCACTCGGCGCGCTGGAACCACGACCTCGATCTTCGAGGCAAGAAGGTCGCGGTGATCGGAACGGGCGCGAGCGCGGTGCAGTTCATCCCCGAGATCGCGCCCGTCGTCGGCGAGCTCGTGGTGTTCCAGCGCACACCGCCGTGGTTCGGCCCCACGCCGGACTACCACGACCCCGTATCATCAGGACAGAAGTGGCTCTACGCCCACATTCCCTCGTACAGCGAGTGGAACCGGTTCTGGATCTTCTGGCGGATGGGCGACGGCGCGCTCGATGCCGTGCGCGTCGACGCCGACTACGAGCCGAAGGGCCAGTCGGTGAGCCTGATGAACGACTTCGCACGGATGATGCTCACCGAGTACATCAACGTGGAGTTCGCCGATCGACCCGACCTGCTCGAGCACGTCGTGCCGACGTATCCGGTGGGTTCGAAGCGGATGCTGCGCGACAACGGCGTGTGGGCCGGGGCACTCAAGCGTGACAACGTGCGGCTCGTGGTCGATTCGATCCAGGAGATCACGCCGACGGGCGTCGTCACCGGCGACGGCACCGCGTACGACGTCGACGTGATCATCTACGGGACGGGTTTCCAGGCGTCGAAGTTCCTGACGCCGATGACGGTCACAGGCCGTGGTGGCGTCGACCTGCACGAACACTGGAACGGCGATGCCCGCGCCTACCTCGGTGTGAACGTGCCCGGCTTCCCGAACCTGTTCTGCCTCTACGGACCGAACACCAACATCGTGGTGAACGGCAGCATCGTGTACTTCTCGGAGTGCGGCGTGCGGTACATCCTCGGATGCCTCAAGCTGCTGCACGAGGGAGAGCACAAGGCGCTCGACATCCGCAAGGACGTGCACGATGAGTTCAACGAAGACGTCGATGCCGAGAACCGGCGGATGGCGTGGGGCTGGTCCGACGTCAACAGCTGGTACAAGAACGACCTCGGGCGCGTCGCGCAGAACTGGCCGTTCACGCTTCTCGAGTACTGGAAGCGCACCCTCGCCCCCGACCCCGACGAGTACGAACTGCTCGACTGACCCGCGTCAGCGGCCGACGTAGGTGGCGGGGCGCTTCTCGAGGAACGATGCGACGCCCTCGCGGTGGTCGTCGGTCTCGAAGAGCTCACCGAGCGTCGCCGACACCCAGCGACCCAGCTCGTTCCAGTCCGGATCGAGGGCGCGGCGCAGACCCGACTTCAGTTGCGCGACCGCGAGCGGCGGGTTCGCCGCGATCTCCTCCGCGAGCTCGAGTGCACTCGCCATCAGGTTCTCGTGGTCGACCACACGCGACACGAGCCGCAGGTCGCGAGCGGTCGCAGCGTCGATCACGCGACCCGTGAACAGCAGCTCCGCCGCGGCCTCCCGCCCCACGAGCTGCGTGAGCCGACCGATGCCGGCCACGTCGCAGCACAAGCCACGCTTGACGAACAGCTCGCCGAACTTCGCACGATCCGACGCAACCCTGATGTCGGCCATGAGCGCGAGTTCCATGCCCCAGCCGACCGCGGCACCGTTCACTGCTGCGATGATCGGCACGTCGGTGTGCAGCAGGGCCTCCGCGGCGGGTGTCAGGCGCGGCGCGGCCCGCAGCCCTTCGGCGACCTTCGGCCCCGCGGCGGCCATGATCTGCTTCACGTCGTCGCCCGAACAGAACGCCGGGTCCGCGCCGGTGACAACCAGACAGCGCGCGGAGGTGGTGCGCACCGCGTGTTCGAGCTCCGCGTACGTCTTGTGGGTCAAGGCGTTGCGTGCGTCGGGACGGTTCAGCGTGATCACGCCGACGTGCTCCCGCTGGTCGTAGATCAGCTCCTCGTACACGACGCCCTACGCCTTCGGATCGAACATGGCCGACACGAGCGCAGCCGCGTCGTCGGGCGCCGTCACCTCGAGGCCGAGACCTCGTGCGTCGATGGTGATCACGAATTCGAAGAACGCGCAGCACTGCTGCTCGGACTCGACCAGTGCCGCGAGATCGGCCGCCCTGATGTCCGGCGTGAACTCGACGCGCACCGCGCCCGACGCGAGGCGCTCACGGCTACAGCTGTGGGTGAGCACCCGGTCCCACTCCTTCACGCGCTCGGGCATGGCCTCCGCGTCGAGCGTGCACGCAACCGGAATCGACTCTGACCGCATCACGTCACGCTACGGCTACTGGATCGCCATGGCCGCACGGTCCTCCGCGCCGGGGTCTCGGTACGGTCGGCCGTCGGCCTCGACGATGACCCGGTGCAGCGCGCCCGCCGTGATGTCGAACCGTCCGTGGTACGCGGGCGACACCGCCGTGCCGCGCTGGTAGCCGACGGCGAACCCCACCATCCCGAACGTCACGAGGACGGTGCGATCGATGTGGCCTTGCCCCACAGGGAGATCGTCGTAGTACAGGTCGACATCGCCGGTGAACGGCGCGGTCGGCGAGAACACGACGCGAGCCGTCACCAGTCCGGCTGGGATCGGCACCTCTGACGTGACCGTCGTGACGGTCGCCCCGAGGTAATTGTACGTGTAGTGCAGGCGCTGGTCCTTGAGGAACACCGACCAGCCGCCGGCGCCGCCACCCTGCGCGGCGATCACACCTTCCGCACCGCCCTCGGGAACCCGCAGCTCTGCAAACAACCGCCACCCGCGATTGCGCAAGTTGGGTGCGACGGCCTCGGGCAGTGCGCCGATGCCGGGACGGAACTCGTAGCGCTCGCGGCGGAAGCGCCGATCGCCGCCGCGCCCGGGCCTGTTCGTGAGCGGCAGCACTTGGTGGCGCTCCGCCTCCTGCCACCAACGATCGATCATCTCCTTCAACTTGCCCGGCTCGTCGGCCGCGAGGTCGACGGTCTCCGAGAAGTCCTCGGCGACGTGGTACAGCTCCCATGGGTCGTCGTCGAACGGCAGGTTCGGATCGCTGCCGTCGTAGTTCACGTTCGGCATCGGGTGGAACACGACCGCCTTCCACCCCTCGTGATACAGCGCGCGGCTGCCGAGCATCTCGTAGTACTGCGTGATGTGCTTCGAGGGCTGCGTCGCGTCGCCGAGAACCGGAGCGAAGCTCACACCCTCGATCGGACGTTGCGTGATGCCGTTGATCTGGTCGGGCGCGTCGATGCCGACGAGTTCGAGGATGGTCGGCAGCAGGTCGATGGCGTGCACGTACTGATGGCGCGTGGCGCCGCGTGCCTCGAGCCGGGCCGGCCAGCGCACGATCAGCGGATCGCACACCCCGCCCTCGTGCGTCTCGCGCTTCCATCGCTTCAACGGCGTGTTGCCGGCCCACGCCCAACCCCATGGATAGTGGTTGTGTGCGTGCGGCCCACCGAGGTCGTCGATGCGGGCCAGGTTCTCCTCGAGGCTCTCGGGCACGAAGTTGAAGAAGTACATCTCGTTCACCGAGCCGCGCGGGCCGCCTTCGGCGGACGCACCATTGTCGCTCATGACGACGACAAGCGTGTTGTCGGCCTCACCCAACGACTCGATGAAGTCGAGCACGCGGCCGACCTGCGCGTCGGTGTGCGTGAGAAACCCCGCGTACACCTCCATCATCCGTGCGTAGAGCCGGCGCTCGTCATCGGACAACGAGTCCCACGGCTGCACCCACTGCGGCCGCTCCGACAGCTGGGTGCCCTCGGGCAGCAGCCCGGACGCGACTTGTCGCGTGTACACGGCGTTGCGCCACGCATCCCACCCCTGGTCGAACTTGCCGCGGTACGCGTCGATCCACTCGCGAGGCGCGTGATGCGGCGCATGACACGCGCCTGGCGCGAACCACAGGAAGAACGGACGATCCACCGACGACGCCCGCAGGTCGGTGAGATAGGCGATCGCGTGATCCGCGAGGTCCTCGGTGAGGTGGTAGCCCTCCTCGGGCGCGCGCGGCGGGTCGATCTGATGGTTGTCGTGCACGAGATCGGGGTGGTACTGGTCGGTCTCGCCGCCGAGAAACCCGTAGAAGCGGTCGAACCCGCGACCGAGCGGCCACTTGTCACGCGGGCTCCCCATCGTCATCTCGCCAGCTGGCGCCAGGTGCCACTTGCCGACGGCGTAGGTCGCGTAACCGACGCCTCGCAGCATCTCGGAGAGGAACCCGCTGTCGTGCGGAACGTGGGCGTCGTACCCGGGGAACCCCGACGCGAACTCGACGATGCGTCCCATGCCGTTGGTGTGGTGGTTGCGGCCGGTCAGCAGGGCCGCGCGGGTCGGCGAGCACAGCGCGGTCGTGTGGAAGTTCGAGAAACGCAAGCCGCCCGCGGCGAGCGCGTCGAACGTCGGCGTCTCGATGTCGGACCCGTAGCAACCGAACTGCGCGTAGCCAACATCGTCGAGGAGCACGATGACGATGTTCGGTGCCGCATCCGGCGCGGACGGCAGCGGCGGCCACCATGCCTGAGAATCGTCGAGGGTGCGGCCGATCACCCCGCCGTACGGCTGATCAAAGGGCATCGGTCAATCTCCTTCGTCGCACGCAGCTTCGCCGAGCGCATCGGGGTCGGTCTCCGCGAGATGGGCGAGGATCGACTCCGTCGCGTCGGCGAGGGCGTCGAGCTGGGCCGGGGTGAGCGCGTCGACGAAGAGCTCGCGGACGTGGTCAACGTGCAATGGGGCCGCGTCGGTGATGGCGGCACGGCCGGCCTTCGTGATCACGATGAACGCGCCGCGATTGTCGGTAGGACACGACTCGCGCGCAACGAGGCCACGGTCGGCCATACGCGTGAGGTGGTGGGACAGCCGGCTCTTCTCCCATTTCGTCGCGCGGCCGAGCTCGTAGGCGCGGAGGCGGCCGCTCGGTGCCTCCGAGAGGTTGACGAGCACCTCGTAGTCGGATTCCGACAACCCCGTCTCCCGCTGGAGCCGACGGGTCGTGCGGCTCCGGAGCTCACGTTGAGCCGAGAGCAGGCCGCGCCAGGCCCGCTGCTCCCCGTCGTCGAGCCAGCGCGGTTCGGTCATTGGAGCGATCGTACGGGTCCAGGAATAGTTGACACGTCAACCCGGTTGACTCCCGTTGATACGTCAACCTCAAGGAGTCAGACGACATGAGCACGACCACCACGACCACGACCATCCCCGGCTACGTGACCGGCACCTGGACGATCGACCCCGTTCACTCGGAGATCGGCTTCTCGGTCCGGCACATGATGGTGAGCAAGGTGCGCGGCAAGTTCACCGGCTTTTCCGGCGAGTTGGTGACCGCCGAGAACCCGCTGGAGTCCAGCGTGACCGCATCGATCGACCTTTCGTCCATCGACACCGGCAACACCGACCGCGACAACCACATCCGTTCGTCGGACTTCTTCGACGTCGACCACCACCAGCACATGAGCTTCCGCTCCACCGGCCTCCGCGCCGACGGTGACAGATTCGTGCTGGGCGGCGAACTCACGCTGAAGGGTGTGACGCGACCCGTGTCGCTCGAGTTGGAGCTCGGTGGCTTCGGCCCGGATCCGTACGGCGGCACCCGCGCCGGCTTCACCGCAACGGGTGAGCTGAAGCGCAGCGACTTCGGCATGGACTTCAACGCCGTGCTCGAGACCGGTGGCGTAGTCGTCGGCGACAAGGTGGCGCTGCAGCTCGAGGTCGAGGCCGTCCTCAACCGGTAGCCGACCGCCCGCACCCCGAACCAAAATCCCATGTAGGCGGACACAGAAACGTGTCCGCCTGCATGGCATTTGCGGAGGTCAGACGTTCGCGGTCGGTGGCAACGCGCTCATCGGCCCGTCGACGAGAAGTGCTGGTAGTCGTTGAAGCTCGCTCCCCAGCCCCAGCCGACGTCGGCGAACGCACGCACGATCGCGCTTCCCGTCACCGCCATGCCCGGCCGAACGTCGCTGCGGTCGGTGTACGCGGCTCCGGCCGACGGGATCACCCGCCCACCCTCGATGTAGGGGTTCTCGATCGGGTTGATGTCGATCGCGCGCCCGTACGCATGCTCCGACCAGGACGGCGTGCCGCTGCTGTTCACCGCGTTGCGGCACGAGAAGCCGGCGGAGTTGTCGTCGGGCGTCTCGTAGTCGTCGTACTCCGCCTGCGTGAAGATGGGCTTCATCTTGCGGATCGGAAAGCGCGCCGCGTGCATCTCGCGGAAGGCCTGGACGACGTCGTCGACCACCGACTGGTTCACGACGAGCTGGCCCGTGCGCTCGGCGTCGTCGAACCCGATGAACGACAGCGTCAACATGCGCAGCTGCGACGGCCCCACCGGGCAGCCGTCGTGCCACGACGCGCCCAGGTCCGCCGCCGTGACGGTCGCAACCGAGTACACGTAGGGCTCGGACGTCGCAGCGGCCGGCGGCGCGCTGGTCGTCGTCGACTTCCGGGTCGTAGTCGTGGCGATGGTGGTCGAGGTGGTCGTGGTGAACGAGGCGGACGTCGTCGTGCTCGAGGTCCAAGTGCTCGTGACCGATGCTGCCTTCGGCCCGACGCTGCCGCCGCAGGCCGCGAGCAGGAAGAGGCAGAGTGCACAAAGGGAACGTCTCGGCACCGGTCAAGTATCGGGGACGCCGAGCCCGAACACCGAACCGGCGGGCCCCATGCGAGCCATCGACCGGTAGTGGCGGGTTCGGAACCACCAGCGACCATCGACGCGCACATACGCGTCCTGGTACATGCCGTGCGCGATTGGCCACGTGTCGGCCTCGCGGTCGTGGCGAACCTCGCACATGAACATCCGTCCTGTCGCGCGCTCGTCAGTCTCGAGGTCCACGACGGTGTTCAAGATCACGAAGGCAAAGTGGTCGAACCGCTCGATGGCCGCGGCGACGAACTCGCCGAACGCCGAAGGACCGATGATGGTGCGCGGTGGGGCCGTGACCACGTCCAGATGCACCTCCGTCTCCGGCCGGAACACCTCGTCCAGCTCGGACCACGCACGACGGGTGACGATGTCCGCGTAGCGGGACTGCAGCCGCCACAGCGCGACGACCTCGTCTGTCTCGTTCATGAGCGATGAGTTTTAGGCATCGATCACGTCAGAGCGGTCGATGACCGATCTCGCTCTACGCTTGCGTCCCGTGGCCACCAGCGAAACCCACGCCGGGACGGCACAACCTGGGCTCGATCAGCTCGAGCTGCATCGACGGGAGCTCACCGGCTACTGCTACCGGATGCTGGGCTCCGGCTTCGAGGCCGAGGACGCCGTGCAGGAGACGATGGTGCGGGCGTGGCGGAACCTCGACGGGTTCAAGGGTCGATCGTCGTTGCGTTCGTGGCTGTACCGCATCGCCACGAACGTGTGCCTCGACATGGTGCAGGGCCCCCAACGTCGGGCCCGCCCCATGGACCTCGGTCCGTCCTCGTCGGCCGACACGCTGCTGCCGGCGGGGCTTCCGGAGAGCGTGTGGATCCAACCGATCCACGACTCGAAGGTGCTCCCCGACGACGGCGATCCCGCGGAGGTCGCCGCGGCCCGGGAGTCGATTCGTCTCGCGTTCGTCGCCGCGCTGCAGCACCTCCCCGCGAAGCAGCGTGCGGTACTCATCCTGCGCGAGGTGCTGCGCTGGCAGGCGAGCGAGGTGGCCGAGCTGCTCGACACGAGCGTGGCGTCGGTGAACAGCGCCCTGCAGCGGGCGCGCGCAACACTCGAGTCGACCGATGTCGACCTCACGAAGCCGTCGGCCATCGACGACCAACAGCGGGCGCTGCTCGCGCGCTATGTCGACGCGTTCGAGCGTTACGACATCAACTCGCTCGTCGCGCTGTTGCGCGACGACGCCACCTTTACTATGCCGCCGTTCGCGTTGTGGCTGCAGGGCACGGTCGACATCGCCAAGTGGTACGTGGGCCAAGGCGCGGGCTGTGAGGGTTCGCGGCTCGTGGCCACGACCGCCAACGGCTGCCCCGCGTTCGCGAGCTACAAGCCGGCGGGTCCGGGCGTCTGGATGCCGTTCAACCTGCACCTCGTGGAGATCTCAGGAGATCGGATCTCCGGGTTGCACCACTTCCTGTATCCCGAGCTCTTCCCCGCCTTCGGATTGCCGTCCCACCTCGAGGCCTAGCGCCTCGGCGAGGCCGCACAGCTCGATCAGCTCACGCAGCTCAGTGCTCACGGTCCGCACCTCGATCGACGCACCCACGCGACCCGCGACGAGCTGGAGGCGCGCCAGGGCGTCGATCAGGTCCAGATCCGGTCGGGCGGTCCGCACGATCAACTCGATCGGTTCGGACTCGTCGGGCCTCGCCATCGCCTACTAGACGCCGCTCGCATCGCGAATTCACCGGGCGATCACACTCGATTCAGTCGGGCAGCAGCGGAACCGTGAGCCCCGGATCACGTCCGAGCAGCACCGCACGTGTGATGGATCTCGAACCGAATCGATGGTGCAACTCGTCGAGTGCGGCGTCGAGTGCGCCGTTCGCGTGGCGGTCGAAGGGCAGGGTCAACTGTACGAACACGTCGTCGTCGAGGTTCGCGATCGCCACGCCGATGAGCGTGATGCCACACTCGTCGATCAGGGGCGCCGCGTCGGCGAGCAGTGCGCGTGCCGTGCTGAGCACGGTTCCGGTGTTGGCGGTGGAGCGCGGCAGCGTGTGCGACCGGGTGACGCGCGTGAAGTCGTCGAAGCGGAGGCGAAGCACCACCGTGCGGCACGCGCGCTCGGCCGTGCGGAGCCGGCGCGCGACGCGATCGACGAGGGACGCGAGCGCGGCTTCGATCTCGTCGGGCGCCATGGTCGCGCGACCGAGTGCGCGTTGCGCGCCGATCGAACGGCGGCGGCGGCCCACTTGCACGGGACGCGGGTCACGATTGTGCGCGAGCGCGTGCAGGTGCCGACCCGTGCCGCGTCCGAGCAGCGCGACCAGGACCGATTCGCCGAGCGACGCCACCTCCCCCACCGTCGAGATCCCGCGCTCGCCGAGCTTGGCCGCGGTCTTCGGCCCCACGCCCCAAAGCCGGCCCACCGGGAGCGGGTGCAAGAAGTCGAGCTCCCGGTCGGGCGGGACGACCAGCAGGCCGTCGGGCTTCGCGACGCCACTCGCGACCTTCGCCAGGAACTTCGT
>DASZHU010000173.1:0-5523 GCA_035937605.1 Acidimicrobiales bacterium
TTGGGAACATCGGCATCAACTTGTCGGTGTCAGAGCAGTTCACGCTCACGCTCGTTCCGAACTGATCGGCTCGCTGCTCCGGATCCCGTACACGTTCGCGGTACCGCGCTTCGGAGGCAGAGCGTGGACGATGTTCAGCGCGTCGCTGCTGCTCATCCCGACCCTGCTGCTGGCGTTCCTCGTGCCGAGCGGTTGGCTGGCCGGTCAAGCACACAACACGCAGCTCTGGGTCCTGCTGCCGTGCGCGGCGACCGCAGGAGTGGGAGGCGGCAACTTCTCATCATCGATGGCGAACATCTCCTTCTTCTATCCCGAGCGTCGCAAGGGTTGGGCGCTGGGCTTGAACGCGGCCGGAGGCAACCTCGGCGTCGCGGTGGCGCAACTGCTGGTGCCGCTCGTGCTCATCATCGGCGTGTCGTCCGCGGCGGTGAAGCTTCCGAAGCACCAGGTGCACATGACGTACGCGGGCCTCATGTGGCTACCGCTCATCGCCGTGTCGCTGCTCTGCGCCTGGCGGTACATGAACAGCCTCGCGCCGGCAAAGGCGGACAAGGGGTCCTACGTCGCCGCGCTCCGTCACGGTCAAACGTGGGTCATGTCGTTCCTCTACATCGGGACGTTCGGATCGTTCATCGGGTTCTCGTTCGCGTTGCCCCTCGTCATCAAGAACACGTTCCCTGAGTTTCTCGCCGATCATCCGTTCATCGCGACGTACCTGGCCGGCCTCGGGTTCATGGGCGCGTTGATCGGCTCACTCTCCCGGCCGCTCGGCGGCTGGCTGTCGGACAAGGTCGGCGGCGCGCGAGTGACGCTGGCGGTGTTCGCAGGGATGACGATGTTCACCGCCGCCGCGATCGCTGGAGTGCAGCAGCGCAGCTTCGCGGTGTTCTTCGGGGCGTACATGGTGATCTTCCTTCTCGCGGGAATGGGCAATGGCTCGACTTACAAGATGATCCCGTCGATCTTCGCGGTGCTCGGGCGCAAGGAAGCCAGTGCTCGTGGTCTCGATCCCAAAGAGTCCGCGCTCGAGTTCAAGCGGCGGGCCGCGGCGGTGATCGGCATCGCGGGCGCCATCGGCGCGTTCGGCGGGGTGTTGATCCAGGTCGTGCTCCGACAGGCGAGCCTCGACGTGTCGAATCTCGTAAAGGCGGCCAAGACCCCCACGGGGAAGGTGGCGGTCGCGGCGGCGCACTCGAACTGGTCCGTCCCGGCGCTGTGGGTGTTCATGATCTCGTACGTGGCGTTCGGCGCTGTCACCTGGTTCGCGTACCTGCGCCGCACGAGCGCGGTCAGCGCGAGGACGCCGATGCTGGCCGACGCCCGCATCTGACATCGTGGCGACGGATCCCACCATCGTTGTTGCCGGCGCGGGCATGGTCGGCCATCGGTTCGTCGAAGCCGCGGTCTCCCGGCGCCTGCACGAGTCGTATCGCATCGTGGTCATCGGTGAAGAGCCACGGCCCGCGTACGACCGCGTGCACCTGTCGAGTCTGTTCGACGGTGCCGAGGAGCAGGACCTGCGGCTCGCGCCTGAAGGGTGGTACGAGGAGCACGGCGTCGAGCACTGGCTCGGCGAGCGCGTCACCGGGATCGATCGCGCTGCCGCCTGCATCCAGACCGACTGCGGCCGCGAGGTGGGCTACGCGCGCCTTGTGCTCGCGACGGGCAGTTCTCCGTTCGTTCCGCCCGTGGTGGGCGCAGATGCGGCGGGCGCGTTCGTGTACCGCACGATCAGCGACCTCGACGCGATTCGAGCGTGGGCGACGGCGGGCGCGACGCGCGGTGTCGTCGTCGGCGGCGGTCTGCTCGGGCTCGAAGCGGCCAATGCGTTGCGCAACCTCGGTCTGCACACGACCGTTGTCGAATTCGGTACGTGGCTCATGGCCGTCCAGCTCGACGCCGGCGGCGGCCGAGCGCTGCGTCGGCACGTCGAAGGACTCGGCATTGACGTGCGCCCGGGTCACAGCGCGGCCGCGGTTCTCACGACGGCAGACGGGCGGGTCGCCGGGCTTGCCTTTGTCGACGAGGACCAGACGCCGGTCGACACCGACATGGTCGTGTTCGCGGCGGGGATCCGCCCGCGGGATGAGTTGGCACGGGACGCCGGTCTCGACATCGGTGAGCGCGGTGGCGTGGTCATTGACGACGCGTGCGTCACCTCGGATCTGCGCATCTTCGCGGTGGGCGAGTGCGCGTCTCACCGCGGTCGCTGTCACGGGCTCGTCGCACCCGGCTACGAGATGGCCGAGATCGCGGCCGCGCACATCGCCCACGATTCGTCGGCAGTGTTCGCGCCCGCGCAGCCGGCCACGAAGCTCAAGCTTCTCGGCGTCGATGTCGCGGTCGCGGGAGTCGCCGACGACGCCGACGCGGTCGTCATCGACGACCCGAGCTCCGCCACCTATCGCAAGCTGGTCCTCGACGATGCGGGAGCGATCGTCGGCGCCGTGCTCGTCGGCGACATCACTCCGTTTCCCGCATTGGTGTCGCTCGTACGCTCGCATGCGGCGATACCAACCGACGCGATTGCCGTGCTCACCGGGGCGGCGGCCGCGGGCGACGACGCCACCGTGTGCCAGTGCTACAACGTGGCCGGCGCGGCCGTGCGTGCCGCCGTGGTCGACAACGAGCTGTGCGACGTCGGCGGCATCAAGGCGTGCACCAACGCCGGTACGGGCTGCGGGTCCTGTGTACCGCTCCTCAACGAACTGTTGCTCGAGGAGCTCCGCAAGGCTGGACAGGACGTCCAGCCCCGCCTGTGCGCGCACTTCACGCAAACTCGCCAAGAGCTGTTCGACATCGTGCGCACCACCGGTATCCGCAGGTTCGCGAAGCTCGTCGACCGCTTCGGAACCGGACGCGGCTGTGAGATCTGCAAGCCCGCGGTCGCGTCGATGTTCGCGTCGCTGTCGAGCGGCCACATCCTCGACGGGGAGCAGTCAACGCTGCAGGACACCAACGACCGGTTCCTCGCCAACCTCCAGCGCGACGGCACCTACTCGGTCGTGCCGCGTGTGCCCGGCGGCGAGATCGCACCCGACAAGCTCATCGCGCTCGGCGAGATCGCCGCCGACTTCGACCTCTACACGAAGATCACCGGCGGACAACGCATCGACCTGTTCGGCGCACGCGTCGACCAGCTCCCCGACATCTGGGACCGTCTGGTCAACGCCGGTTTCGAGTCGGGCCACGCCTACGGCAAGGCGTTGCGCACCGTGAAGTCATGCGTGGGATCGACCTGGTGCCGCTATGGCGTGCAGGACTCCGTGCAGCTCGCCATCGACCTCGAGTTGCGCTACCGCGGTCTGCGCGCCCCTCACAAGGTGAAGTGCGCCGTCTCCGGGTGCGCCCGCGAATGCGCAGAAGCCCAGGGGAAGGACATTGGTGTCATCGCGACCGAACGCGGTTGGAACCTCTTCGTCGGCGGCAACGGCGGCATGCGCCCACAACACGCGCAGCTGTTGGCCGAGGACCTCGACACCGAAACCCTCGTTCGATACATCGACCGCTTCTTCATCCTGTACATCCGCACCGCCGACCGGCTGGAACGAACGGCGACCTGGCTCAACAAGCTCGAGGGTGGGATCGACTATGTGCGCCGAGTCGTCATCGACGACGCCCTCGGCATCGCCGCCGACCTCGAGGCGGACATGGCCCGCCACGTCGCCACCTACGAATGCGAGTGGAAGGCCGTGCTCGACGACCCAATCCGTCTCGCCCGGTTCAAGCCGTTCGTCAACAGCGACGAACCCGACGAGGACCGCGCCTACGTCCGGGTGCGGGGCCAGAGACAACCCGTATGACAGTTGTCGACGACCGGACGTCAACGTGGATCGACGTGTGCGCGGTCGACGTCATCACCCCGGATCGCGGTGTGGCCGCGCGAATCGCCGATCGTCAGATCGCACTCTTCGTCCTGTCGACAGGCGACGTCTACGCCCTCGACAACCGTGATCCGTTCTCCGCCGCCAACGTGTTGTGCAATGGGATCATCGGCGACCACAACGGCGTGCCGACCGTGGCATCACCGGTGTACAAACAGCGCTTCGCACTGGCGACGGGGAAGTGCCTCGACGATCCCGATGTTTCGGTCGCCCGTTGGGAGGCACGGATCGACGGCGGCCGAGTGTTGGTCCGCGAGCCGCGATGACGGCACTCGAGCTACGGGTCACACCCGATGCCGACGAGCCAGTCGCACTTGTGCCCGCGCTGCTCCCACTGAACGCTGGCGAGCAGTACCGGTTCGCGTTCGCAGTCGACGCCTGCGTCGGGTGTCATTCCTGCGAGGTCGCCTGCGCGGAGCAGAACGGATTGCCCGTGGGTACGGCGTGGCGGCGTGTCGGAGAGATCGAAGGGGGGAGCTACCCGACTGCGAAGCGGTTCCACCTGTCGATGGCCTGTCACCACTGCCTCGAACCGGCGTGCCTCGCAGGCTGCCCGACCGAGGCCTACGTCAAGCTCTCGAACGGCATCGTCGAACACCACGCCGACGAGTGCATCGGCTGCCAGTACTGCACGTGGAACTGCCCCTACTCGGTTCCCGCGTTCCAACCCGATCGGCGCATCGTCACCAAGTGCGACCTGTGCCAGCCCCGCCTCGCCACCGGGCTCGAGCCCGCATGCGTGGGCGCATGTCCGACCCACGCGCTCACTGTCGAGACCGTCGACGTGGCGGCGTGGCGCGCTGACCATCGCGCCGCCGACGCGCCACGCCTGCCGCCATCGGATCTCACCATCTCGACGACGCGTATCGAGTTGCCCGATGGTGTCCCGCTCGACAGCTTCTCAGCGAGCGACTGGGACCTACGCCCGGAGCACGCGCATTGGCCGCTCGTCTGGCTGACGATGCTCACGCAGATCGCTGTCGGCGTGAGCGCGACGGCGAACAGCGCCGGAATGCGTCTCACTGCCGCGGTGGTCGCGGCGCTCGCGCTGTTGACCTCCGTGTTCCATCTCGGCCGGCCGATCCACGCGTGGAAGGCCTTGCGCAACCTCCGTCGCTCGTGGCTGTCGCGGGAGGTCGCGCTATTCGCCGCCTACACCGGCGCCGCCACGTTCGCCGTGGTGGTTCCCAAAGCAAGTGTGATCGCCGTCGTCGTCGGCGCCGCCGGCGTGTACGCGAGCGGCCGTCTCTACGTCGTCCCGGGGCGGCCGGCCTGGAACACACCGCTCACCCCGATCCAGTTCGGACTCACCGCCTTGGCGATCGGACCCCTGATCACTGGCACCCCGATGCTCGCGGCCGCGGCTCTCGGCGCGCAGATCCTCGTGCTCGGGGCGAACCTGGCGCGGCTGGGATGGGACCGGCGTCCGGAGTGGCGCGGCACGGTCTCGTTGATGTTGCGATGGTTCCGCCCCGCGTTCGTCTTCCGACTCGCGTCGACGTTCACCGCCATCACGTTCGTCGCGCTGGACAAGCCGCGGCTCGCGCTCCCGCTCGCGCTCGCGGGCGAGTTGCTCGGCCGCTGGCTGTTCTTCGTCACCGTCGTGCCGCTCTCGATGCCGGGGTCGATCACGGCCAGA
>DASZHU010000174.1:0-3959 GCA_035937605.1 Acidimicrobiales bacterium
GCTCGACACCGAGTCGGTTGTTTCGTTCTGCCATGCCGTCGGCCTCGGGTTCCTGTTGTTCGACGCCATCTCGTATCCCATGCCCGAGGCCCAGCCTTGGGAGCAACTCATCATCCGGTTGGTCGCTGCCCTGGCACCGGCCCACCCGACCAAGGGGGAAGCACCCGCATGACTGCCACCAACGAAGACATCCTCGGCCGCTCCGACGCCAACGATCTCGAGGCGATCCTCGCGATCACGAACGACGACATGGACTCCGTGATCCATTCGGTGAAGGACAACGCTGCGGCGATCTTCACGTGGGATTACGAAAAGGGTCAGCGCCCCGCGCTGAACAAGCTGTACGAGAAGGCCAAGGTCTCGCAGTGGAACGGCGAGACGGACCTTCCGTGGGACATGGCCGTCGATCCCGAGCAGGTGATCGCCAACGCACCGATGGACCCCGATCAGGATCCTGTTCTCGTCGCCGCCCGTGAACCGGGTGAGCCGCTCCACAACTGGGGCGAGACCGAGTGGAACAAGCTGAAGATGGAGGCACAGAACTGGACGCTGAGCCAGTTCATGCACGGCGAGCAGGGCGCGCTGCTGTGCACCGCGAAGATCGTGGAGACGGTGCCGTGGATCGACGCGAAGTACTACGCGTCGACGCAGGTGATGGACGAGGCCCGTCACGTCGAGGTGTTCGCGAAGTACCTCGACACGAAGCTGACCGGTCACTACCCGATCAACGCCCACCTCCGGATGCTGCTCGACGACATCATCGCCGACAAGCGCTGGGACATGACCTACCTGGGCATGCAGATCATGGTCGAGGGCCTGGCGCTCGCCGCGTTCGGCTTCATGCACATGCTCACCGAGGAGCCGTTGCTCAAGCAGCTGCTGCGCTACGTCATGTCCGACGAGGCCCGCCACGTCGCGTTCGGCGTGCTGTCGCTCAAGGAGTTCTACGACGGTCTTTCCGACGCGGAGATGCTCGAGCGTCAGGAATTCACGTTCGAGGCCGCCGTCCGTATGCGTGACCGGTTCCTGCAGCAAGAGGTCTGGGAGCGCATGGGCGTTGACGTCCGCCGCATGGTGCACCTACAGCTCACACACGAGGTCAACAAGAACGACGACCCGTTCCAGCAGCTGCTGTTCTCGAAGATCGTGCCGAACTGCAAGAAGCTCGGCCTGCTCGATCGCAACGACGGCTGGCTCCGCAAGAAGTTCGGTGAGATCAACGTGATCCAGTTCGAGGACTGGCGCGACACCGGCGAGGAGTACGAGCTGCTCGACGAGCTCGGCAAGGACCGCGCCGCAGCCGCCGAGTCCGCCTGACCTGATCTTCCCCGACCGCCGGGGTCAGGGGCCTACGACGTCCGAGCGCTGAGGCTCGCGCCCACGAGCAGGGCCATCGGGATGCTCACGACCACCCACACGGTCGTCACGATCATCCACATCGCGACATGCATGTCCGGTCCCCTCCTCAGGAGTGGGTGCGGAGCGACGCGGGGTCCTGGCGACGAGGTTGCTGTTGGGACCGTACTCCCGGATCCCCGCCGCGTCGAGCACCAACCGACGGGTCACGAACTGAAGAGCTGGGATCCGGCCTGGCGGCAGGTGGCCGAGCTCTCGAGCGCGGCGCGCAGCTGGGGGCTGGAGGACAACAGCGGTGCGAGCCCCGCGACCGTCTCGGTCACGCTGCTGGTGATCGCATCGAGGCTCGATCGCACGGCAGTCGACTGTTCCTTGGTCGCGGCGCGGGCGTCGAAGCCGTCGATCGCTGCCCGCGCTTTGGCGGCCACGTCGCGCAGCGCCTTCAGGGAGTCCAGGATCGTCTTCTTGACCTGCTCGCCGTTCGCGACGTCGGGGGCGCGCCGGCTGCTGATGCCGTCGGACAGCCGCGCGGTCGCTTGATCGGCGTTGCTCAGCTCGGTGCTGAGTCGGCTCAGCTGATCCTGCGTCGCCGTCGGATTCGACGGGTCGAACTGACCAGTGGCCCGGAGGTCGCGGTACGCCGCCTGTGTCGCACCGGCCCAGCGGGCGAGATCGGCACAGGTCGCATCGGCGAACGTGCCGCCGCCTTCGGGCAGGTTCGGTTGGCTGCCGCTGCACGCGCTCGCCAGAGCGAGGACGAGCACGGCGCCGGCGAACGCGCGGGCGGCGCGCACTAGCCGACCTGGTCGCGGCCTCTGGCCATGATGGCCTCGCGCCGGCGCTCGATCTCTTCGCCGGCCCCGCCTCCGGCTTTCATCCAGTCGCGCGAGATGCGCGCTTCGACGTCCCACCACTCGCCGGCCGTGGTGAGCGAGCCCTCGTCGTACGTGGCGAGGATCTGCCGTACGCCCGCCTGGTCGTTGGTAACGATGTCGGCCGCGAGTTGGCGGCAGAACGGCAGCAGCTCGTCGTGCGGCACGACGTGGTTGACGAGGCCCCACGTGAGCGCGGTGGGTGCGTCGAGGAAGTTCCCTGTTGCGCTGAGCTCTCGCGCCCGGCGCACGCCGACGGCTTCGGCGAGCAGCACCGTGAGGCCCCAGCCCGGCTGGATGCCGACGCGCGAGTGCGTGTCGCCGAACCGTGCCCGTTCGGAGGCGACGAGGAAGTCGCAGGCGAGCGCGAGCTCGAACCCGCCCGTGATCGCGGCGCCGTTGATCGCGCCGATCAGCGGCTTGGCCGTGGGGGGCAGCGGCCCGCGCCGATGCGTGGGCGGCGCGGCCATCTCCCGCTTCCCGGATCGCGAACCGAGCTCCTTCAGGTCGAGCCCGGCGCAGAACACGGGATCCGCGCCGGTGAGGACGAGCACGTCGACGTCGTCGCGCTCGTCGGCCTCTTGCACGGCGTGTGGCAGCACACGCAGCACCTCGGACGACAACGCGTTGCGGGCTTCCGGCCGATTGAGCGTGATGGTCGCGACCCGATCGGTCACGTCAACGATGACGACGTCAGGCATTGCGCTCCTCAGATGGTTGCGTGGTGATGGCGGCGGCCGGGGATGGGGGCGGGCACACGGAGCAGCTCTCCCGACCGGGTCTCACTCGCGATCGTGGTGACGTACAGCGTGTCGTCATCGAAGGCGAGGCTCGCCGGTTGGAAGCCGAGTAGCTCGAGTGTGCGGTCGACGCGGCCGTCGAGCGTCATCCGCACGAGCGAGCCTGCCTGCGGTTGCGCGACCCACATCGCGCCTTCGTCGTCGAACGCGAGTCCGTCCGCCTCGCCGCTCGGGGTCTGCACGACGTTGCGGTCTTGGCCTCGAATGACGGTGACGCGCCCGCGGCTGTAGTCGCAGATGCACCATGCGCCTTCGCCGTCGTCGCCGACGCCGTTGGGCCACTCGACGTCCTCGAGCGCAACCAACGCGACCTCGGGTGCGGTGATGTGCCAGAACGCTCCGGGGACGGGCTTCTCACCGGTGAACGGGAGGAACCGCAACCCGCCCGCAAGGATCGATCCGTCCGCAGTTGCAGCGATGTCGTTGAAGCCGGTGACGCCCTCCGGTGCGGCAAAGAGCAGGCGGTTCGTGCCGTCAGGCGCAACGTGCGTGATGTCTCGGCCGGACACGACGACACCGCCGTGGGCGTGCAGCGCGAGCCCTCCGACGCCGCGGCGCTTGGGCACGACGGTGTCGACGCCGTCGGTGCTCCACCGGTACACGCCGCCGCCGAGTGCGTCGGAGAAGTACACCCCGCCTTCTCCGTCGGCGCGCGGGCCTTCGACGAGCCGGTAGCCGGTCGCGAGCACCTCGGGGTCGGGCACGCTCAGTCGCCTTCCTCGTCGGGATCGGGTGGCAGGAACGCGAACTTCAGGTCGCCGAGCTTCACGAGTGTGGACGCGATCCATCCGCCCATCGCGCCGAAGTGCAGGTCGAGCACCGAGCCGTCCGTGAGCGTGTCCTCGTCCAGCTCGTAGCTGCCTTCGTAACTGACCTCGATCGCGTATTCGGCTTCCGTGAGGTCCTGGCCGTAGAGCGTCTCGATCGTCGG
>DASZHU010000175.1:0-2327 GCA_035937605.1 Acidimicrobiales bacterium
GTTCATCGGGCTCGTAGCCGCAATGCGTCAGCACCTGCATCGCCAGGGACAGGCACCGGAGCCGGTGGCCGGCGATCACCCCGCCCGTCTCGTCGAGCACATACGTGAACCGCTGACCGCCGGGCAGTACCTGCGTGCGACCGAAGTCGGCCGGCGTGACGAGGTGGAGGTCGACACGATCATCGGCTCGCGCCAGAACCATGCGAGTCGGGCGCTCGTCGACCGACAGGTCGAAGCCGAGCGGCCGGAGCGCCTCCGCCGTCGCGTCTGCTCGCGCGAGGTCGACGACCAGATCGAGATCGTCGTGCGGCCGGGTGACTCGGCCGAGCAACGCATCGATTCCCCAGCCCCCGTCGATCACGGCATCGGGCACGCGGTCGAGCACGGCGACCACGAGCTCAGCGCCGAACATCGACCGCCGCGGCATAGGCCCGCCGCTTCGCAACGCCCAAGGACTCGGCGACCTCCGCGGCGGCGTCGCGCGCCGACAGACCGCGGGCGAGCGCGGCCCTCACGGCGGCGTCGATCTGGTCGTCGGACGCAGGAGCCGGCTCTGCGGCACCGTCGAGCACGACGACCAGCTCGCCTGGGGGCTCGCGCTCGGCCGCCCACACGACGGCATCGCCGAGCGTGCCGCGCCAGACCTCCTCGTGCAGCTTCGTGAGCTCGCGGGCGATCGCGACCCGTCGATCACGACCGAAGCCCGCGGACAGATCGGCCAGCGTGCGCGCCAGCCGGTGAGGTGCTTCGTACAGCACGACGGTGCGGCGCTCGCGCGCCAGCTCGACGACGCGCTCGGTGCGACCGCTGCCCTTGCGAGGCAGGAAGCCTTCGAACACGAACCGACCGGTGGGAAGCCCGCTCGCCACGAGCGCCGCGATCGCGGCGGACGGACCCGGGACCACCTCGATGGTCATCCCCACCGCCGCGGCGGCGCGTACGAGACGCTCGCCGGGATCGGAGATGCCCGGCGTACCGGCATCGGTCACGATCACGACACGTTCGCCGCGCGCCACTCGCGCGAGCACCTCACCGATGCGCGCGGCCTCGGTGTGATCGTTGACGACGATCAGCGGTCCACGACGCTCGACGCCGGCGTACACGAGCAGGCGTCCCGTGCGACGCGAGTCCTCGCAACAGATCGCGTCGGCGATCCGGAGCGCATCGACCGCGCGTGGCGACAGATCTCCGAGGTTGCCGATCGGTGTGGCCACGAGGACGAGCGCGCCCGCCACTGCGAGGTCGTCAGCCCTTTATCTCGAGCTGGTCGCCCACCTTCAGGTTCCAGTGCGCGAACGTCCCGGCTTCCGCCTCGATCACAGCGGCCGCCTTCCACGCCGGCCGGCCGATTCGCCACCGGCGCATCGTGACGGTGCGAATCACGACCATGTCCCGGTCGACGAACGCGACGTCGATCGCAAATCGCATGCCCAGCGTGTGCACCGACTTCGCGGGCTGCAACAACATCGCGCCGTCGCACCCGTCGCGGCCCAACAGGCCACGGGCGCGGGCGCGGTTCGTTGCCGCGGTCTCGAGGGTCGCCAGCACTTCGCCGTCGCGCACGAGCCAGGCCATCAGACGTTGAACCGGATCTCGAGCACGTCGCCGTCGAGCACCTCGTAGTCCTTGCCCTCGACGCGGAGCTTGCCGACTTCCTTCGCCTTGTTCCACGAACCGAGCTCGAGCAGCTCGTCCCAGTGGATCACCTCGGCACGGATGAACCCCCGCTGCAGGTCGGAGTGGATCACGCCTGCGCACTCGGGCGCCTTCGCGCCCGCGCGGAAGGTCCACGCGCGTGATTCCTTGTCGCCGGTGGTCAGGAAGGTGCGCAGCCCCAGCAGGTGGTACGCCGCTCGGGCGACACGAGGCAGCACGCCTTCACCGAGGCCGAGGCCTTCGAGCAACTCGGCCTGCTCGTCGACCGGGAGCTGTGCGGCTTCGGCTTCGAGCTGCACGGACACGCCGAGCACCTCCGCGGCCTGGCCGAGCTCGCGGGCCACCGGTTGCACCACGGCGTCGTCGCCGATCTGGTCCTCCCCGAGGTTCACCACGGCGAGCACGCGCTTGGTGGTCAGGAAGAAGAAGGGCTTGAGCAGCTCGCGCCGTTCGTCGGAGAGGTGGGCGCGGTACAGGGGTGTGCCATCCGAGAGCACGTCGATCGCCCAATCGAGGGCGCCCACCTGTGCCGCGGCGTTGGGTTCGGCCTTCGGGCCCTTGGCCGCCTTGCGCCGCCGCTCGACTTGCGACTCGGCGCTCGCGAGGTCGGCGAGGGTGAGCTCGAACTCGAGCGTGTGCAGGTCGTCGAGGGGATCGTGGCCGCCGACCAC
>DASZHU010000176.1:0-4680 GCA_035937605.1 Acidimicrobiales bacterium
GCTCGACAAGCCGCTCGAGGGCCTGCGCGTGCTCGATCTCAGCCATGTGCTCGCCGGACCGCACTGCACACGGGTGCTCG
The DNA here is from genome assembly GCA_035937605.1 of Acidimicrobiales bacterium. GTDB lineage: Bacteria > Actinomycetota > Acidimicrobiia > Acidimicrobiales > JACDCH01 > DASUCS01. Next base: position 81 of record DASZHU010000176.1, read on the forward strand.
GAGATCTCGGCGCCGACATCCTCAAGGTGCAGACGACGGAGCGGGCCACGATCGTGAACGACCCGAACCATCCGTACTTCTACGTGTGGAATCGATCGAAGCGCGCGATCTCGCTCAACATGAAGGACGAACGCGCCGTCGACGTGATGAAGCGGCTCGTCGCGGTCTCAGATGTGGTGATCGAGAACTTCTCCGCCGGCGTGCTCGACCGCTGGGGCTTCTCCTACGAGACGGTGTCGAGCTGGAACCCCGGGATCGTCTACATGACGATGTCGGGGTGCGGGCACGAGGGCCCGTGGTCCGGCCTCGTGACGTATGCGCCCACGATCCACGCCCTGTCGGGTCTGACGTACCTGTCGAACCCTCCGGGCCGCGGCGACGTCGGGCCGGGGTTCTCGTTGAACGATCACGCGGCCGGGTTGTCTGCCGCGTTGTCGATCCTCGCCGCGCTCGCGGCGCGGGGGCACACCGGTGCCGGCCAGCACGTCGACATCTCGCAGATGGAGACCGGCGCGTACCTCATCGGGCCCGCGGTGCTCGACCACGTGACCAACGGGCGTGAGGCGCAGCCGGTCGGCAACGCTGATCCCTTCGAGCCGCTCGTGCCGAACGAGTGCTACCGAACCGCAGACCGTCGTTGGCTGGCGGTCAGCTGTCGGAACGACGACGACTGGACGCGGCTGGCGTCGATCCTCGCGGCCGACCTGAGCCATGAGGTCGACGACCGACTCTCGTTCGCGAGCGAGCGCGACTCGCGCCGCGTCGAGGTCGACGCGCTCGTCGGCCGGTGGACCGCGACCGTCACGGCCGACGTCGCGCAGCAGCGATTGCAAGTGGCGGGCGTGCCCGCGGGCGCCGTCCAAGATGGCGGCGACCTCATGGCCGACCCGCAGCTCGTGACGCGGGATCTGTGGCGCCATTGCGATCACGCGGTGTTCGGCGGCCGCCCGTACGACAGGGTCCCGGCGTTGTGGAGCGCCTCGACCCTCGAGCCGTACGTCCCGCCCCCGGCCTACGTCGGCGAGCACAACTTCGAGGTGTACGAGGAGCTCGCCGGTATGGACGCCGGCGAGATCGCCGAGGGCATGGCCGACGGCCTGTTCGCCTGATCGAGACCGCTAGCTTCTGCGCTCATGGCCGGATCGGTGCGCCTCGACGTCGACGGAGCGATCGCGACCATCACGAACGAGAATCCCGAAAAGCACAACGCGTTCGACGACGACATGGACGCGCAGCTGTTCGGCATCCTCGGTGAGCTGAAGAAGCGCCCCGAGGTCCGCGCCATCATCTGGCGTGGCGAGGGCACGTCGTTCTCCTCGGGACGCGACGTCGGCTCCATCGGCACGCTCAAGATGCCGTTGTCGCACCACGAGCTGATGCGGCGCGGGCATCGCGGCATCCAGCAGTTGTGGGAGCTCGACGCGCCCGTGATCGTCGCGTGCAAGGGCTGGGTGATGGGCGGGTCGTTCCAACGCGCGCTGCTGTGCGATGTCAGGGTCGCGGCGCAGGGCACGCGATTCCGGCTGCCGGAGACGACGTACGGCGTGATCCCCGACACCGGAGGCGTCGCGGTGCTGTACGAGATGTGCGGCCCTGGGCTCGTGAGCGACATGGTGCTCACCGGTCGAGTGCTCACCGTCGATGAGGCGTTCGCGCACGGCATCGTGAGCCGAGTCGTGCCGGAGGCCGACCTCGACTCGACGGTGCGCGAGATGGCCGACCAGATCGCGGCCGCGCCCGCGGTGACGATAAAGATGGCGCGACAGGTGATCCGCCATCTGGGCGAGCCGCAGGTTCGATCCGCGATGGCCGACGAGATGATCTACCAGACGTTCATCAGCAGGAGCGACGACATGGCGGAGATGCGAGCCGCACGTACCGAGGAGCGCGCGCCGCGCTACACGGGTAGCTGAGCGCCACTCGATGTCGGACCTGATCGGGCTTCCCGCACCGCCGCCGCCGGGTGCGAGCGCGCTACCGGCGGGGACGTACGACGGCGTCGCGGTGTTCATCACCGGCGCGGGCACGGGTCTCGGGAAGGCCATCGCCGTGGAGTTCGCGCGCCTCGGCGCCTCGATCGTGATCGCGAGCCGCAAGCCGGATCACCTCGACGCCGGACGCGCCGCGATCGAAGCAGTGGGCGGATCCGTGGCGACGGCGGAGTGCGACATCCGCGAGGCCGACGACATCACTCGGGCGTTCGACGTGGCCGAAGGCGCGTTCGGGCTGCCGGCGGTGCTCGTCAACAACGCGGCCGCGAACTTCCCCGTGACGACGGAGGACATGTCGCCGAACGCGTGGCGCACCGTCGTCGACATCACGTTGACCGGGACGTTCCTCTGCTCGCGCGAATTCGGTCGGCGTCACCTCACGGCGCGCACCCCGGGATCGATCATCAACGTCGGCGCGTCGTACGCCTGGACGGGAGGGCCGGGGTTCACCCACTCCGCGGCGGCGAAGGCAGGGGTGAAGAACCTGACGGAGTCGCTCGCGGTGGAGTGGGGTCCGTACGGGATCCAGGTCAACGGGCTCGTGCCGGGGCTGTTCCCGCACGAGGACATGACCGACGACATCAAGGGCAACCTCGATCGCACGAGCGAGAAGGACGCGTGTCAGCCCGCGCTACGCGTCGGCCAGCGCCAGGAGCTCGGTTGGGCCGCCACCTTTCTCGCGTCGCCGTACGCCCGGTTCATCTCGGGCCACACGCTCGTCGTGGACGGCGCCAACTGGCAGCGCCGGACGCTCACGAATCCCCCCGTGGTCACCGTGCGCGAGCAGATGGGCAAAGGCCCCTTCGAGCCCTGACCGCCCGGAAAGGTTCTGAGCCCGATGACCGACGTCCTCGATGTGGATCTGCTCGCGTTCGAGCGCGGCACCCGTTCGCAGCGGCGTGCCGCCGTCGACGGTGTGATGCGCAGCCTCGGCACCGGGTTCGTGTTCACGAGCCACGACCTCGGCGTCGACCTGCTCGACACGGCGTACGCCATGCTCGCCCAATTCTTCGCGCTGCCGGCCGAGCGCAAGGCGCGCTGGCACGATCCTGACAGCCACGGTCAAACGGGCTACACGGGCCTTCTCGTCGAGACCGCTGCCACGAGCGACGTGGCCGACTGGAAGGAGATGCTCAACTGGGGCGACCAGGTGCCGAGGCATCACCCGCTGCGAGCGCGCTACCCGCACCGGTATCTCGATCGCGTGCTTCCCGAGGCCGACGTCCCCGGCATCACGACGGTGCTCGTCGAGTTCCACACGCGCGTGCTCGAGGTGCAGGCCCGGTTCCTCCGCGTCATCGCCGAGGGTGTTGGCGTCGGCGAGCACTACTTCGACGACGTCTTGCGCGACGGCTCGCATCTCACCCGGGCCATCCACTACCCGTCGATGCGTGACGCGCCCAGCGCGGCGCACGTGTGGGCCGATGCCCACGCCGACATCAACCTCATCACCGCCCTGCCGCGCGCCACGGGACGAGGCCTGCAGCTCGAATCGGGCGATGGTTGGGTCGACGTGGTACCACCGACGAATCACATGGTCGTGAACTCCGGGATCATGCTCGAGCGACTCACCAACGGACAGATCCGCGCCGGCCGGCACCGCGTGATCGCGGCGCCCGACGAGCCGGGCGATCGTTACTCGGTCGTGCAGTTCTGCCATCCCGCGCCGTGGTTCCAGCTCGCGCCCCTCGAGGCGTGCATCGATGCGGAGCACCCGTTGCAGTTCGGAACGATCGAGGCGGGCGCGCTGCTCGAGCTCGTGCTCTACGAGATCGGGTTGATCACGCCGCCGGCGGGAGCGTGATCCTCACGCCCGTGCGCGCTCGGAAGTACTCGGTCATGTCGACGCCGATCGTGTCCCACGTCGGCCGAGGAAGATCGTGCGTGTCGCCTCGCTGTTCCGCCATGCGGTACTGGGCAACGTTCGACAGCTCAGCCGCGGTGCGCAGCGCCTCGTAGTAACGGACGACGCCGCGATCGATCGAGGGACGCCCAGCCGCCTTCGAGTAGGCGCGCAAATAGCGACCTGCGATCACTCGTCCGGCCCGCGCCGCGGCGAGTTGGACCGCCCGCGGCGCGGCGATCGGGGCGAGCGACAGGCTCATGGTCGTGAACCCGACGTCGAGGAGCGGGTCCGCGACGGTGACGACCGTCCAGTCGATCACGCCGGTCACGTGGCGCCTCTCCGCCAGGATGTTGCCGCCCCACAAATCGCCGTGACACACCGCGAGCGGGGTTGTCGATGCCGGCACATTGCCCCGCAACCAGCGGAGGGCATCGGCGAAGCCGGTGGCGCCGCCGTTGATCTTGTCGTCGAGCTGCCGGAACCAGCGCTCGAGGCCGACGACATCGCCTCCGAGCTCGTCGAGCAGCGGCTTCGGGTCGAGGCGGTGAAGAGCCGCCTGGGTCGACGCGGTCATCGTCGGCAGGCGCCGCAGCAGGGTCCACATCCCGCTCGCGATGTCGCGCAGCGAGTTCCCAGCGATGAGGGGCTTGCCGGGTAGCAGGGGCATGACGAAGAAGCAGTGCCCCTCGACGCGAGCGTCGGCATCGAACCACAGGACCCGCGGTGCCGGGAAGCCCTGCGCCGCGAGCGCGGTCTGCGTCAC
>DASZHU010000177.1:0-4360 GCA_035937605.1 Acidimicrobiales bacterium
GCTCGGCTCGATGCACGTCGATGTCGTCGGCGAGCTCGGCTACGTCGGACAGGATCGTCACCCTGTCGTCGGACAGCTCGACGAAGCCACCGTGCACGGCGATGAACTGCTCGGCCCCGCTCTCGGTGATGATCTTCACGACGCAGATCTCGAGCGCGCCGATGAACGGCGCGTGCCCGGTCAGGAACGCGATCTCACCGCCACCGATCGTGCGCGCTCGCACGAAGGAGGCCTGACCGGTGAAGAGGATCCTCTCCGGTGAGACGAGCTCGACGTCAAGCATCGGACATCACGAGCCTTCTTGGAGCTGCTTGGCCTTGGCTCGGGCCGAGTCCGCGTTGCCGACGTTGAGGAAGGCCTGCTCCGGGAGATCGTCGAGCTCGCCGTTGACCAGCTGCTCGAACGACTCCACCGTCTCGTCGATCGGGACGTTGATGCCCTTGAGGCCCGTGAACACCTCGCCGACGAAGAACGGCTGCGAAAGGAACCGCTGGATCTTGCGGGCGCGGTTGACGGTGACGCGGTCTTCCTCGGAGAGCTCGTCGAGACCGAGGATGGCGATGATGTCCTGCAGCTCCTTGTAGCGCTGGAGGATCTCCTGCGTACGGATCGCGACGCGGTAGTGCCGCTCGCCGACGACCTCGGGCGCCAGGATCGTCGACGTCGACGCCAGCGGGTCGACCGCCGGGTAGATGCCGAGTGCCGCGATCTGGCGGCTCAGCTCGGTCGTGGCGTCGAGGTGGGTGAAGGTGGTGAACGGCGCGGGGTCGGTGTAGTCGTCGGCGGGAACGTAGACGGCCTGCAGCGACGTGATCGAGCGGCCCCGGGTGGAGGTGATGCGCTCCTGCAGCTCGCCCATCTCGTCGGCCAGCGTCGGCTGGTAACCCACGGCCGACGGCATGCGGCCGAGCAACGTGGAGACCTCGGAACCGGCCTGCACGAAGCGGAAGATGTTGTCGACGAACAGCAGCACGTCCTGCCCACGAGCGTCACGGAAGTACTCCGCGACGGTGAGCGCCGCGAGCGCGACACGAAGCCGCACGCCGGGCGGCTCGTCCATCTGGCCGAATACGAGAGCGGCCTTCGTGAGCACCGGCGTCTTGCCGTCGCCCATGAGCGTCTCGCCCATCTCGATGAAGAGGTCGGTGCCCTCACGCGTGCGCTCACCGACACCTGCGAACACCGACACACCACCGTGCTGGGTGGCGACGCGGTTGATCATCTCGGTGATGAGCACCGTCTTGCCGACGCCCGCGCCGCCGAAGAGGCCGATCTTGCCGCCCTGCAGGTACGGCGTGAGGAGGTCGATGACCTTGATGCCGGTCTCGAACATGATGCGCTTCGGTTCGAGGGTGTCGAAGTTGGGCGCGGGACGGTGGATCTCCCACCAGTCGTCGATGTTGTCGAGTGTCGGTACGTCGAGCGGCTCGCCGAGCACATTGAGCACGTGACCGAGCACGCCGTCGCCCACCGGCATGGCGAGCCCGCGCCCGAGGTTCTTCACGGGCGCCCCGCGCGTGAGGCCGTCGGTGGGCTTCAGGCAGATGGCCCGGACGCGGCCCTCGCCGATCTGCTGCGCGACCTCGGCGGTGATCACGACGTCGTTGCCGTCGATGGTCACCGTGAACTCGAGCGCGTGGTTGATCTCGGGAAGGTGCCCGCGCGGGAACTCCACGTCGACGACGGGGCCGGCGATGGAGACGATGCGACCTTCCTTGAGCTCTGCGGAGCCCGTCTCGCGGGCGGATTCGGTGACGGTCATCGCTTCTCCTCGCGCTCAGGCCGCGTTGGGGCCGAGCAGGTCGGTGGGGCTCAGGTGGTCGATCACGTGGTCGTCGGCGTCGGACGCCGACTGGCGCAGGGCCTCGGCACCGCCGACGATCTCCATGATCTCGGTGGTGATCGCGTCTTGGCGGGCGCGGTTCATGACGCGCGACAAGCTCTTGATGAGGTCCTCCGCGTTGTCGGTGGCGGACTTCATGGCGCGCTGCCGGGCCGCGTGCTCCGACGCTGACGCGTCGAGCAGCGCGGCAAAGAGCCGAGCCTCTGCATAGCGCGGTAGCAAGCGGCTGAGAATGATGTCGGGGCTCGGCTCGAACTCGTAGCTCGCGCTGGCTTCCGCGCTCGCGGGCGCGTCCTCGATCGAGTGCTGCTCCAGCGGCATGAGCTGGCGCTGCACGACGCGCTGCGTGCCGGCGGACAGGAACTGCGTGTACACGACTTGCACGGAGTCGAGCTCGCGGTCGTTGAACGCCGCGGCCACTGCGAGCGCGACCTCACGTGCCTGCTCGTAGCTTGGCCGGTCGGTCACGCCCAGAAATGCCGCCTCGATCGGCTCGCGCCGGAACCGGAAGTAGCCGTTCGCCTTCTTGCCGACGACGTACAGCTTGATCGAACGCCCCTGCGCTCGATCGGCGGCGATGGCGCGCTCCGCCGCGCGTATGACGTTGTTGTTGTAGCCGCCGGCCAGGCCTCGGTCCGCCGTGACGACCACATAGCCGACGGTCGAGATGTCGTGGCGCGCCTTCAGCAACGGGTGATCGCCCCCGGCGCCACCCGCGGCGAGGTTGCGGAGCACCTCGGTGATCTTCTCGCTGTACGGGCGAGCCGCCGCTACGCGGGCTTGCGCCTTCACGATGCGCGACGCCGCGATCAGCTCCATCGCCTTCGTGATCTTCTTCGTCGACTCGACGGTCTTGATCCGCCGCCGAAGGATCCTCTCCTGTCCCCCCGCCATCTAGCTCCCCCCCTCCGTTCTTGCAGTGCCTGCGAGACACTTCCGTTTCGTCGGTACTGCAAGAAGTGCCTGAGTGGCGCTCACTATTCGACCTCTGCGACCTTCTGGGTGACGGCGAACTGGTCCTTGAACGCCTGCACGATGGTGGCGATCGCATCGCCTTCGGGCAGCGCGCCGGACGAGCGGATGCCGTCGAGCACGGCGCGGTGGCGCGTACGGAAGTAGTCGAGCAGTTCCAGCTCGAAGCGCTTCACGTCGGTCACCGGGATGTCGTCGAGGTAGCCGTTCGTTCCCGCGAAGATCACCACGACCTGCTCCTCGACGGGCATCGGCGAGTTGAGGTTCTGCTTCAGCAGCTCGGTCAGGCGATACCCGCGGTCGAGCTGCGCGGCAGACACCTTGTCGAGCTCGGAGCCGAACGTGGCGAACGCCTCGAGCTCACGGAACTGCGCGAGGTCGAGCTTGAGCGTGCCGGCGACCGACTTCATCGCCTTGATCTGCGCGGCGCCACCCACGCGCGACACCGAGATGCCGACGTCGACCGCCGGGCGCACGCCCGACTTGAACAGGTCGTCCTGCAGGTACACCTGGCCGTCGGTGATCGAGATCACGTTCGTCGGGATATAGGCCGACACGTCGCCGGCCTTGGTCTCGATGATCGGCAGCGCGGTCAACGATCCCGCGCCCCGTTCGTCGCTGAGCTTCGCGGCGCGCTCGAGGAGGCGGCTGTGCAGGTAGAACACATCGCCCGGGTACGCCTCCCGTCCCGGCGGGCGGCGCAGCAGCAGCGACATCTGGCGGTAGGCCTCGGCCTGCTTCGACAGGTCGTCGTACACGATCAGCGCGTGCTCGCCGTTCTCCATCCAGTGCTGTCCCATCGCGCAGCCGGCGTACGGAGCCAGGTACTTGAACGGCGCAGAGTCGGACGCGGGAGCGGAGACGACCACCGTGTAGTCGAGGGCGCCGTGTTCGCGGAGCACATCGACGGTGTTCGCCACCGTCGAGCCCTTGAGCCCGATGGCGACGTAGATGCACTTCACCCCCAAACCCTTCTGGTTCAGGATCGTGTCGACGCAGATCGTCGTCTTGCCCGTCTTGCGGTCGCCGATGACGAGCTCGCGCTGACCGCGGCCGATCGGGGTCATGGAGTCGATCGACTTGATGCCGGTCTGCAGCGGCTCGTGCACGGGCTTGCGCCCGGTGATGCCCGGTGCCTGGATCTCCATGCGGCGGGATTGCACGTTACTGAGCGCGCCCTTGCCGTCGATGGGCTCGCCGAGCGCGTTCACGACGCGACCGAGCATGCCGTCGCCGACCGGCACCGAGAGGATGCGCCCGGTGGCCTTGACGGTCTGGCCCTCCTGGATCTCGGAGCTCTCTCCGAGCACCACGGCACCGATCGACTCCTCGTCGAGGTTCAGCGCCAAGCCGAGCGTGCCGTCCTCGAACTCGAGCAGCTCGTTCACCGCCGCGTCCGGAAGCCCCGATACACGCGCGATGCCGTCGCCGACTTCGAGGATGCGACCGACCTGTGAGATGCCGATGTCGGGCTTGAACCCCTCGAGGTTCTTCCGGAGGACGTCGGCGATGTCGTTGGTGTTGATCGTCAGTTCAGCCATGCGA
>DASZHU010000178.1:0-1938 GCA_035937605.1 Acidimicrobiales bacterium
CGGGGCGCGTCGACGGCGCACCGTCTGCTGGCGCTCGTGGTCGTTGCGGGGGTGGTCGGCTACGTGTTCACGCCGCTGACCGGCGGGTTCGGCTTCGTCTTCAATTTGCGCTACCTCGCTCCCGTGCTGCTCGTCGCGCTCGTTCTCCTCCCCGTCACGATGCCGGCGGCGCGATCGTGGCGCGTCGCCTGCGTCTCGCTGTCATCTCTGCTGATCCTCATCGACGCCACGATGCCGAATCGCGAGCGGATCGCAGCGTGGCCGTCAGGCCGGATCCTGCCGACGGTGCTCGCGGTCGCGGCGCTCGTCGCGCTCGGTGTCGTGGTGGCGCGTTCGCGCCGCGCGCCCGTCCTCGCGTTGGGGGCTCTCGTCGTGGTCGCCGGCTTCTGGTTCGCGCAGAGGTCGTACGAACACCGCCGGTACGTGGCTGCCGGACTCGAGAACGACGCGGTCAACGCGTACTTCCGCGGCGTGCATCGGGCCAAGGTCGTGGTGTTCGGCTCCGACGAGCTGTATCCGTTCTTCGGCGCGGACCTCACCAACCGTGTGCGTCGGGGCGACATCCCGCCGCTCGTGGTCGGCAACGACGCCTGCCGCCGTTGGCGCGCCGAGCTCGGCAGCTCGGCGGACTACGTGGTGCTGATGCAAGTTCGCTTCGGCTACTTCGAGAGCCCGCCGGTCGATGTCATCGCCGACGACCCTGCGGCGCGGCTGGTGCTCGCCGCGAACGGCAATGCCGTGTACCGCGTGTCGGGCGCGCTCGACCCGACCGCGTGTCCTACCGGAGCGTGACGCCGCCGTCGACGCTGATCACCTGTCCGTTGATCCACTCTCCGTCGTCGGACATGAGGAACGCGACCATTGCCGCGATGTCGCGCGGGTGGCCGAGGCGCCACGAACGAGTGCCCTTGAGCGTGCGCTGCTGTAGGTCCTGCGGGATGACCTCGCTCATCTCGTCGGACACGACGAGGCCTGGCGCGACCGCGTTGGCGCGGACTCGCTGTTTGCCCCACCTGGACGCGACGTGACGCATCAGCGCGTTGACGCCGCTCTTCGCAGCCGCATACGAGGGTCTCGCAGGTTCGCCCACGAACGATGCGGCGGAGCTCGTGTACACGATCGCGCCGCCGCCGCGCTCGAGCAGGCGCGGGATCGCGTGGCGCGTGCACAGGAGGAAGCCGCGCAGGTTGACCGCCAGCGTGCGGTCCCAGACGTCGAGGTCGACATCGAGCGCGTCGGTGTCGCCCATGATCACCGGCACCGAGAGGTCGGCGGCGTTCGCGTGCACGCAGTCGACGCCGCCGAACGCAGCGTCCGCGGCCTCGAACAGCGCGGCGACGGAGGCGTCGTCCGCCACGTCGAATGATGCGGCGACGGCGCGTCCACCGGCCGCGGTGATGCGCCGGGCCACCTCGTGGGCGGCGGCTTCGTTCAGGTCACCGACGACGACGCTCGCGCCTTCCTCGCCGAGGCGAAGCGAGGTTGCCGTGCCGATGCCCCCGGCGCCACCGGCGACGACCACCACCGTCCCGTGGAGTCCGCGCATCGTCACGAGCCTCCGGGGACCCATTGCGGGAGCCACACGTCGTCGGCGACTTGGCTGAACACCACGCGGACCGCGTCACCGATCTCGATCGAATGCGGCTCGACGGAGTTCAACGGCGCACCCGCCTGGGCGACCACGTTGCCGACGAAGCGAATCGCCGGATCGTCGTCGAGCTCGACCACGACGACGTTGTATGGCGCCTGATCGCCGTACGCCGGCAACAGCGGCGGATGCGGGATCACGACGGACCACACACGGGCGAGGCCGGACATGACGTTCCATCGCTCGTCGAATGACTGACAGGCCGGGCACATCGGGCGAGGAGGCATGCGGCGCCGACCACACGAAGCGCACGCCTGCACCCGCAGCTCGCCCGCGGCGCAGCCGGCCCA
>DASZHU010000179.1:0-2555 GCA_035937605.1 Acidimicrobiales bacterium
TACCTCTTCCTCACCGGGCGCACCGCGGAGCTGATCATCTCGGGCGGCGTCAACATCTATCCCGCCGAGATCGACGCGGTGATCCTCGAGCACCCGGCCGTGCGCGACGTGGCGTGCGTCGGCGTTCCCAACGACGAGTGGGGCGAAGAGGTGAAGGCGGTCGTCGAGGTGCGCGACGACGTCGAGGCCGATGACGCGTTGGCGCGCGAGCTGATCGCGTTCTGCCGCGATCGACTCGCCCACTTCAAGTGCCCTCACACGGTGGACTTCGTCGACGATCTCCCGCGCTTCGAGACAGGCAAGATCTATCGACGCCTGGTGCGCGAGCGCTACTGGCCGGCCTGAACCGCTCGACTCGCTCGGTGATCCGCGTCTGAACCCCGCTGCGTGCGGGAAGCTGGCGGCCACATGACGACCACCGTGGTGCTCGGCGCGGGCGGCACTGTCGGCCTCGCGTATCACTCAGGGGTTCTGAAGGCGCTCAACGAATTCGGTGGGATCGAGGCCTCAGACGCCGACCTGTTGATCGGCACCAGCGCGGGTTCCGCCGCCGCTGCGTTCTTGCGGTCGGGCTACACCAGCGATGACCTCTGGCGCATGGCGCTGGGCACGCACGAGACGCTCAGCGGCCTGACGGAGGCCGAGTCGGCCGAGCGCCGCCGCGCGTTGTTCACGCGGAACTGGACGACGCCGGTGGACTTCGTGCGAACAGGCATCGGCACGGGGTACGCGCTCCTGCGCGTGACGGGTCTCGCGCCGGCATTGCCGTTACCCCACTCGGTCAAGCACCGCTTCCCTGCCGGCGTGTTCACGATGGAGCCAGCGGCCGATGAACTCGGCGAGCAACTCGTCACCGAGTGGCCGGCCCGTCCGATGTGGCTCTGCGCGTACGATCTCGTCCGGCGCGAGCGCGTCGTGCTCGGCGGCGACACGCCGACCCGGCTCGACGTGCCGCATGCAGTGCTCGCGTCCTGCGCGATCCCGGGGATGTATCGCCCCGTGCGCGACGGACGGCGCGTGCTGGTCGACGGTGGTGTCGCCTCGACGACCAACCTCGACCTCGTCGTGCCCCGGGCGCCGGGCAAGATCGTGGTCGTCGCTCCGATGGCGTACGAGACGAAAGAGAGGCAGCGGGCCACCGATCAGCTCACGCGGCGCTTCGCGGCGCGAGCGTTGGCAAGGGAGACGCGCCTCGCCCGCGCCGCAGGCAACGAGATCGTGGTCATCCGCCCGTGCCGGCGCGAAGTGCGCACCCATGGAAAGAACTTCATGCGGCTCGACACCACTGAGGCCGTGGCCCGTCTGGCCTACGAGTGCGCCGCTCGAGAGCTGGACTCGGGGTCGAAGTCGACCGCAGCCTGACCGTCGTCCGTAGCCTTCAGGTTCACAGCTGACGCACAGCCGCGCCACAGCCCCGGTGGAGCGGCTTCGAGCACGCTGCGCTTCCAGGAGGCACCACCCCATGAGCACGACCCCAGTTCGCCCTCAGGTTCTCGTCGTCGACGACGAGGCGTCGATCGTCGACGCCGTCGCGACCGCACTTCGCTACGAAGGATTCGACGTCCGCGAGGCGGTCACCGGACGAGCGGCACTGTCCGCGGCGCAGGAGGATCCGCCCGACCTCGTCGTGCTCGACGTGATGCTCCCCGACCTCGACGGGATCGAGGTGACGCGCCGCCTCCGGGCCGATGGCATCCGAGTGCCGGTGCTCTTCCTGACCGCCCGCGACAGCGTCGAGGACAAGGTGGCCGGGCTCACGGTGGGCGGTGACGACTACGTCACGAAACCGTTCTCGCTCGCCGAGATCGTCGCCCGGGCCCACGCGATCCTGCGGCGCACGCAGGGTGACACCAACGGCGACGGTCAGCTCAAGTTCGCTGATGTCGTCCTCGATCAGGACACGCACGAGGTCTGGCGCGGCGGCAATCCCGTGCGCCTCACCGCGACGGAGTTCAACCTGTTGCGATTCTTCCTGCTGAACCCGCGTCGGGTGTTGTCGAAGAGCCAGATCCTCGACCACGTGTGGCACTACGACTTCGGAGGCGACCCCAACGTCGTCGAGACGTACGTGAGCTATCTGCGCAAGAAGCTCGACCAGCACGGCGCTCCACTCATCCAGACGATCCGCCTCGTCGGCTACTCGCTGCGAGAGGCCGAGGCGTAGGCCGGAACGATGTCGTTGCGCGGCCGGCTCTTGCTCGCGGTGGGCGCGGTCGCGCTCATCGCGTTGCTGACCGCAGACGTCGCGACGTACTCGTCGCTCAAGAACTTCCTCTACAACCGCGTCGACCAGTCGCTCGACAGCACGCAGCAGCCACTCGTCCAGGGCTTCGGCGACAACGGCCGCGGCGGTCATGGCAGCACCCACAGCGGCTCACCCGACGTCGGCCGCTTCGCGCCCGGTACGTTCGTCGAGGTCCGCACCAGCGACGACGTCGTCGCGTTCTCCACTCCGGCGAACCTGCGCGGCGGCGCGCAGTACACGCCCGCCCTGCCGGATCACCTGACCCTGCCGTCGAACGCCAGTGGCGGCGACGTGCACACCTACTTCGACG
>DASZHU010000180.1:0-8203 GCA_035937605.1 Acidimicrobiales bacterium
CGATCGTGACCGTCGATCGCAGATCGCGGCTCGTACCCTCGGTGAGATCGAGCACGTCGCTCGTCGTCTCGCCGTCCTCGCGGGGAAGCAGCTGATCGACGGGCACCGAGTAGAAGCGGGCAAGCCGCTGAAGGCGAGGTACGGAGATCGCCCGCTCACCGCGTTCGTAGGCACCGAGCACGGATGCTTTGAATTCCTGGCGCGACGTCGCCTCGACGTCCTGGAGCGACAGCCCCTTCTGACGCCGGATCGCACGAAGACGCTCGCCGACCTTCCGACCGTAACCGGTCGGATCCTCGAGCTGCTCGTCGTCTGGCACGGAGTTCCTCCACCGTCGTGGTTGCCCACGGCAGCGACAATCCGCTGCCCTCCCCAACGGTGCAATCTAAACGGAATCACCCTCGCGGGGCAATCACCCTGCGTGACCGTCGACCGATTCGGATCGTGCCGATCGCAGTCCACACAGCGCTGCGGCCGCAACGATGGCCGCAGTCTCGGCCCGCAGGACCGTGGGCCCGAGCCCCACGGACTCGGGCATCGCGGCCCGTTCGTCGTCGGACCAGCCTCCCTCGGGACCGATGAGGAGCATGGGCCGAGCCAGCGAGGGCGCCGCGCCACCACGATCGGCGCGGGCCGCGCCCAGGCGAGCGGACAAATCCGCAAACTCCGCGACGGGCTCGATCACCGGAAGCCGAGTGCGGCGACTCTGCATCGCGGCTTCGCGAGCCACTACCGCCAGACGCGTCGCGTTTCGGCGCCGCTTGTCGGCATCCCAGCGCACGACCGTGCGATCGGCCACGAATGGCACGATGCGGTCGACGCCGATCTCCGTGAGCTTCTGGACGACGAGCTCGGGGCGTTCCCCCTTCACGAGCGCAAACGCGATCGTGATCTCCGGGTCGGGCGCCGGCTCGGTCTCGATCGGGCCGACCGGGTCGAGCCGGTTTCCGAAGCGACAGACCCTCCACCGCCCTTCGCCATCGGTGACGGTGATCTCGTCGCCGGTGCGGACCCGCAGCACTTGGTCAATATGGTGTCGATCCGGGTCCTCGAGCACCGGCACCTCGATATCGACGACGAACGCGTGGGCCTTGCCGGTCGGCTCCACCTATTTGAACGCGGAGCGGATACGGGACAAGAACCCGCTGTCCTCGGGCGCCACATCGTCACCTCGGAGGTCGGCCAGCTGCCGCAGCAGCTGTTCCTCTTCGCGCGAGGCCGCCGCGGGCGTGTCGACGACGGCGTGCACCAGGAGATCGCCCCGGCCGCGACCTTCCACGTGAGGCACCCCGCGGCCCTTCAACCGGAAGACGCGCCCCGTCTGCGTTCCCTTCGGCACGACGAGGTCCTCGGTGCCGTCGAGCGTCTCGAAGGTGAGGTGGGCGCCGAGCGCGGCTTGCGTCACCGGCAGGTGCAGCTCGTGTACGAGGTCGTAGCCCTGACGCTGGAACCGCTGGTGCTCCCGCACCCGCACGTGCACGTACAGGTCGCCGTAACCACCTCCGCGGATGCCGGCTGCGCCGCGGCCCGCCAGTCGCAACGTCGAGCCCGTGTCGACTCCGGCCGGTACATCGACCGTGTAGCTCTTGTCGAGGATCTGGCGACCCTCACCGTGACACTCGGTGCACGGCCGTTCGATCACCTGGCCCATCCCGCCGCACTGGGTGCAGGCTCCCGCCGTGACCATCTGGCCGAGGATGGACTGCCGCACTCGGCGGACCTGGCCCGTCCCGCCGCACGGCGCGCATGTCTGTGGGTGTGTTCCTGGAGCGGCGCCCGATGCCTCGCACACCTCACACGCGATCGCGGTGCGCACCGACACCGTCTGCTCGCCCCCGAACACCGCCATCTCGAAGTCGACGTCGACGACCACCTCAAGGTCTTGCCCGCGCGGTGGACCGCCGCGCCCGCCGCTGGTCCCGCTCGCGCCGCCGCCGAAGAACGCATCGAAGATGTCACCGAGGCCTCCGAAGCCGGCTGCGCTGAACGGGTCGCCCACGCCAGCCGCGCCCTCGGGACCGAACCGGTCGTAGCGACTGCGACGCTCTGGGTCGGACAGCGTCTCGTAGGCGAGAGTCACGTCCTTGAACCGGGCCTCGGCTTCGGGATCATCGGGGTTCGTGTCGGGGTGCAGCTCGCGCGCGCGTTGCCGGTACGCACGCTTGAGATCGTCCTGGCTCGCGTCGCGGCGGACGCCGAGCAGCTCGTAGTAGTCCACGCTCAGCCTTCGGTCAGATGATGACTGAGACGCTTGCTCACCACCGCGACTGCGGCAAGAGCTTGCGGGTAGTTCATACGTGTGGGACCAAGGACTCCGATGGTGCCGGCTTCCTCACCCTCGATCTCGTACGGCGCGACGACGAGCGAGCATTCGGCGAGCGTCTCGAGGCCCGTCTCCGCGCCGATTGCAACCTGCAGCCCGCGATCGAGCACGTCACGGAGCACCGTGACGACGACGTACTGCTGCTCCAGGATGCCGAGCACCTCCCGCACGGTGTCGACCGCATCGAACGCGACGGCCATGCGCGACGCACCACCGACGAACACATGGTCGTCGACCGTGTGCATGCCGCGCAGTGCGCCGATTGCATCGCGTGTGAGCGCGTCGACGGCGGAATCGCCCGACGACGGCACGTCTTGCGGCAATTCGGCGGGGACATGTCCGACCAGATGACGCGCGAGCTGCACGGTCGCGGCCGCGAGCCGGTCGTCGCCCACGTCGAGCGGCAGCTCGACCGTGCGCTTCTCGATCGTTCCATCGGAGAGCACGAGCACCAGGAGTGCGACACCGCCACCGAGCCCGACCATCTGCACGGACTTGATCGAGGCCGCGTCGTTCGGTCGGCCGATCACCACCGCAGTGTGCTCGGTGAGGTCGGACAGCAGCCGACTGGTGTCGTGCAGCATCTGCTCCAGCTCGCCGTGCGCCTTGGCGAAGAACGAGCGCACCTGTTGCACCTGCGCGGTGCCGAGGTGACCGGGGCCGCGCAGCGAGTCGACGAAGTAGCGGTAGCCCTTGTCCGTCGGGACGCGACCCGCGCTGGTGTGGGGCTGACGCAGGTAGCCGTCGTGTTCGAGCGCGACCATGTCGTTGCGCACGGTCGCGGACGAGACGTTCACTGTCGGCGCGATGTGACCCGAGCCCACGGGTTGGGCGGTCTCGATGTACTCCTCCACCACCGCACGGAGGATGGCGGCTTTGCGTTCATCCAGCATCGGCGAATCGATGTTACCGATCCCCGTTTCCGGGGCGCCGCGTTCGGTAGGCTCACGCAGAGAGAACTCGCTGCTGACCTGCAGTGTTGGACGCTTCGTCGTGGTCTGCGCACGGTTCGTAAGAGGAGGTATCACGCGCAGTGACGAGGAATTCATATATGACAGATCCGTTGCGGTGCGATGACGGAGGAGGAAAGGGTGCGGGAGCCAGGGCAAGACGCCATGCCTGACGCACGCGCCCGACCCCTGTTGACTGACCTCGTGAACGAGTTGTCGGTTTCGCCCTCCGGTGTCGCGTTCATCGCGTCCTGCCTGGATCGCCTCGTCGAGTCGTGGGACCTCCGTGACGCGCAGGCCGTGCTCAACGACGCGGTGCTGGGTTTGCAGCTGTTCAACGCCGGTCGGCGCCCGTTCGAGCTCGACCGTCTGCCGTCGCATGTCCTCGCGCGCGGTACCGGGATCCACACCGAGCCGACGATGGTCGAGGAGGCCGACGACCTCGATGCCGTTGCTCGCCTGTGCGAGGTTGCCCTCCGGCTCGATCGGCTTCATTACGAATCGCTGCACGATCCGCTGACGGGCCTCTACAACCGTCGCGGGTTCGACGATCACCTCGGCGCCTCGATCAGCCGCAGCGTTCGGTACGGCTGGAGCTTCGGGCTGGTGCTCCTGGACCTCGACGGCTTCAAGGCCATCAACGATCGCATCGGGCATCAGGGCGGCGACGCGGTGCTGCGCCAGGTGGGCGAGCAGCTCCGACACGGGCTGCGCGCCGGCGACATCGCGGCCCGAGTCGGCGGCGACGAGTTCGCGCTGCTGTTGCACATCGACGGACCCAACTCGATCGACGCGATCCTCGACCGGCTGCACGGCCACGAGAGCGAAGACGCCACCGACATCACCTGGACCGCAGGTCTCGCGATGTGCCCTGACGAGGCGTCGACGGTCGATGATCTCTACCGCTTTGCCGATCAGCGGCTCTACGAGGCGAAGCACGCGTCGAAGGCCACCAAGCGCACGGCAGAGTCAACGGCCCGCTCGTGACGACCGACCTCGATCGGCTCGAGCTCGAGCTCCGGTGCGTGCCCGGCGTGATCGCAGTTGGGCTGGACCGCGATGCGGACGGCGAAGGTCTGCTCGTGCAGGCGGTCGTCCTCGCAGCCGTCGCGCCGCAAGACCTGCGAGCGCGCATCCGCCGCGTGGTCGACGCCAACGTTCGCGAGCCGGTCAGCCTCGAGATCGTGGTCGACTCGGTCGCGTCACCGCATTCGGCGTCCGCGTAGTCAGTCGTCCAATCGGAGCGCGGTGATGAAGGCTTCCTGCGGCACTTCGACGCGCCCGATCGACTTCATCTTCTTCTTGCCTTCCTTCTGACGCTCGAGGAGCTTGCGCTTCCGGGTGATGTCACCGCCGTAGCACTTCGCCAGCACGTCCTTGCGCTTGGCCTTGACCGTCTCTCTCGCGATGATCCGGCCGCCGATGGCCGCCTGGATCGGCACGTCGAACATCTGGCGGGGGATGAGCTGGCGCAGCTTCTCGGCCATCCGGCGGCCGTAGTCGTAGGCCTTGTCGCGGTGCACGATCGTGCTGAACGCATCCGCGGGCACTGCGTTGAGCAGGATGTCGACCTTCACGAGGTTCGCCTGCTCGTAGCCGGCCGGCTCGTAGTCGAGGCTCGCATACCCCTGGGTGCGCGACTTGAGCTGGTCGAAGAAGTCGATGACGACTTCGGCGAGCGGGATCCGGTACACCAGCTCGACCCGCTCGGGCGACAGGTACTCGAGCTTCTTCATCTCGCCGCGCCGCTGCTGACACAGCTCCATGAGCGTGCCGGTGTACGTCGTGGGCGTGAGGAGCGTAACCGTGAACATCGGCTCCTCGATCGACTCGATCTCTTGCGCGGAAGGCATCTCCGCGGGGCTGTGCACGGACAGCGTGTCGTTCGCGGTGGTGTGCACGCGGTACTCGACCGACGGCGCCGTCGAGATCAACGCGAGATCGAACTCGCGCTCGAGCCGCTCGCGCACGATCTCCATGTGCAGGAGTCCCAGGAAGCCGCATCGGAACCCGAACCCGAGGGCCTGCGAGCTCTCGGGCTCGTACGTGAAGCTCGAGTCGTCGAGCCGGAGCTTCTCGAGGGCGTCTCGAACATCGGCGAAGTCGTCACCCTCGATGGGGTACAGACCGCAGAACACCATCGGCTTCGGCTCCCGGTAGCCCTCCAGGGGCCGACTGGCGGGGCGGGCCGCATTGGTGACCGTCTCGCCGGAGCGTGCTTCGCCCACGTCCTTGATGCCCGCGATGAGATAGCCGACCTCGCCGGGACCGAGACTCGCGACCGGCGTGTTGTTCGGCGTGCGGGCGCCGAGCTCGTCCGCGTCATACACCGCGCCCGCTTGCATGAACCGCAACCGCGAACCGGTCGTGAGGGTGCCGTTCATCACCCGGACCGAGCTGATCACCCCGCGGTACTGATCGAAGTGCGAGTCGAAGATCAGGGCCTGCAGCGGCTCGTCCACCTCACCGACCGGCGCGGGTATCCGCGCGATCACGGCGTCGAGGAGGTCGGGGACACCGTCGCCGGTCTTGGCGCTGATGCGAAGGATCTCGCCGGCCGGGATGCCGAGCACGCGCTCGATCTCGTCGGCGTAGCGATCGGGTTCGGCCGCCGGGAGGTCAATCTTGTTGAGCGCGGCCACGATCTCGAGGTTGCTCTCGAGCGCGAGGTAGCAGTTGGCCAGCGTCTGAGCCTCGATGCCCTGCGCGGCGTCGACGAGCAGGATGACGCCCTCGCAGGCAGCGAGCGATCGCGACACCTCGTACCCGAAGTCGACGTGGCCCGGGGTGTCGATCAGGTTCACGACGTGGTCGCGCCAGTTCAGGCGCACCGACTGGAGCTTGATCGTGATGCCCCGCTCGCGCTCGAGCTCCATGGAGTCGAGGTACTGCGCCCGCATGTCACGCAGCTCGACCGCCCCGGTGAGCTCGAGGAACCGGTCGGCGAGCGTCGACTTGCCGTGGTCCACGTGCGCCACGATCGCGATGTTCCGGAGCTGGGCGAGATCCATGGGCACGCCGACGGTAGCAATGCCAGGTGTGACATCCCCGGGTCGGGCCACTATCCTGTCCCGGCTGTCCTCCGAGTCGAGTCAGGGATTCTCGTGGCAAACATCAAGAGCCAGATCAAGCGCAACCGGCAGAACGAGAAGCGTCATGCCCGCAACAAGGCCGTCCGCTCGGAGCTCAAGACCCGGGTGAAGCGCGCGATCACCGCGGCGCAACAGGGCGAGGAGAACGCGGGCGAGGCGGCCAAGGCTGCCGCGAAGCGGCTCGACAAGGCCGCGGCAAAGGGGATCATCCACAAGAACGCCGCCGCCCGACGGAAGTCACGCCTTCAGAAGCGGATCAACGCGCTGAACGGCTGAGGTTCGCCAGCCGGGCCACCAGCAGTTCCATCACGAGATCGTCGGCGACTTCACGGGGATAGGCGCGCTCGCCCCGAAGGTCACGGTCCGCACCCGCGAGCAGCCCCACGGCCTGGGCGAGCTTCTCGTGCCCGAGTCGACGGCCCTGCTCCATTGCCTTGCGAGCCGGAAACGTCGAACCACGGATACCGAGCGCGACGGCGGCGTCCTTCTCCCCGCGAACGTCGAGCCCGTCGAGTGCGAGCATCCGTGTGTAGTGGCCGTGAAGCGACGCCATGATCTGCAGCGCGTGGCGCTCACCGGGCCCCGTCAGCCGATGCAGCCGTTCCAGCGCAAGCGGGATGTCGCCCTTGTCGATCGCGTCGGCCAGCGCCCATGGCGCTTGCGCGCCCTCGTCGCCCAGGTACGGCGCGATGTCGTCGCCGCTGAGTTTTGCGCCCGGACCGAACGTCGAGGTGAGTGTTTCGAGCACACCACGCAACCGGCCGAGGTCCTCACCGAGGTGGACGCCGAGGAGTTCGCGCGCCGACGCGTCGAGCTTCAGGCCCGAGTGTTCGAGATGTTCGCTCAGCCACGCCTTCGAGTTGCGACCAGGTGACGTGTCGACCACTGCGCCACCGCCAGCCTTGAGCGCATCGGCGACCCGCTTCGGCACGGCGCCGCTCTCCCAGGTGAGCACGACGAACACGTCGGGCAACGGCTCCGCGATCACGGCGGCCAACCCGGTGAGCTCGTCGGCCTTCGCGGTGTGGATGCCTCGTCCGACCACGATCCGCCGTGGCGTGAGGAACGGAGGCGTCTGCGCGGCGTCGACCAGGGCCGCGAGCTGTCCGGCGCGCTCCTCCTTGCTGTCCCCCGCAACCTCGACGTCTTCGACCATCATCGATCGGTCCCCGTCGGCGGCGAGCCCGTCGACGATCTCGATCACGGCGTCACGCACCAGCGACGGTTCGTCACCTTTCACGAGCTGCACCGGCGGTGCTGCGCCACTCGCCATCAGGCGGCTCGCAAGATCGCGCCGATCACCTCGGCCACACGACGCGCGGCGCGCACGTCGTGGGTCCGCAGCACGCGACATCCCAGCGCCACACCGAGCGCGTGCGCCGCGTTCGTGGCGTCGTTGCGCTCGGTGACATCGGTGCCGAGCAGGTGTCCGAGGAATCGCTTGTTCGAAGCGGAGAGGTAGACGGGATAGCCGAGCTCCACGAGGCGGTCGGAGGCGCGGAGCAAGACGAGCGAGTCGGGCTCCGACTTCCCGAGGTCGAGCCCGGCGTCGAGCATGATGCGCTCGCGCGGTATCCCAGCGGCTTCGGCCTGCGCGGCGCGGTCCCGGAGAAAATCGCACACGGCCCCGACGACGTCGTCGTACTGCGGGTTGGGATCGGGTACGCGTGGCCGCAGCCTGATGTGCGTCGCGACGACCGACGCACCGGCCTCGCTGCACACGCGCAGGTAGTGAGGGTCGGCGAAGCCACTGATGTCGTTGCCGACGACGGCCCCGGCGTCGAACGCGACGCGCGCGACCGACGCCCGCCACGTGTCGACACACAGCGGCACATCGA
>DASZHU010000181.1:0-3565 GCA_035937605.1 Acidimicrobiales bacterium
GCGGGCCTCTTCGAGCATCCGCTCCGCGAGATCGTGCGCCTCGCCGAAGCGACCTTGGTGGTAGCGGACGAACGCGAGCAGGCCGAGCGCCCACCCGAGGCCTCCGGCATCACCGATGTCGGAAAACGTCGCCGCCGACTCCTGCAGCCATGCGTCGGCGCGATCAGCGCGCCCTTGGCTGAACGCGAGCCACGCGAGATTCTGTAGCGCCCAGGCCTCACCACGCCGATCGCCCACGGACTTGTAGAGCTCGAGCGAGTCGCTGAACGCCACTTCGGCCGCGGTGTTCTGATCGCGGAACATCAGCGTCATGCCGAGCGCGCGCAGCCCGTCGGCGGTGCCGCACTCGTCGCCGAGCCGTCGGAACGCGTCGATGGCCGCCTCGAGCGTCGCGCTGGACGCGACGAGATCGCCGCTCTTCTGCTCGAGATCACCTTGCACGAGCAGCACCCGCGCCCGGGCGAGCTCGCCCCCGCCGGCGAGCTCCATCGCCGCGGCGAGGTCGGCGCCGGCGGCATCGAGATCGCGGACCTGGATCGCGGCGCGCGCCCGTGCGAGAAGGAAGCCGAGACGGTTCTCGGCTGGTACGACCGAACCGAGGTCGAGGCCCTGCGTGGCGAGCTGCGTCACGACCATGTGCAGCTCGCCGGACTCGGCCTGCGCAAGGGCTCGTTCGAGCCATGTGACGGCGCGATCGACGAGGTCGTCGCCGACGTGATCAACCGCGCCGATCTCGGCGACGAGCGACGCCGCGACCGCGTAGTGATGGGCGATGCGGTCGACGTCCGCCGCGCTCTCGCGGCCGTGCATCTCCATCCACTTCGCGATGCCGAAGTGGCGTCGGGCGCGGTCGGCCTTGGTGAGCATGCCGTACGACACCTCGCGAACGAGGTCGGATCGGAACGACCAGCGACAGTCGTCCTCGATGACGAGCACGTCTTTCGCGACCAAGCCGTCGACGGCCACGTCGATCGACGGGATCCCGTGCGCTTCGCGCGCCATGATCTCGAGCGACTCGACGAGGCCGCGGCGGCCCATCACGGCCGCATCATCGAGCGTGCGACGTTCATCGGCGCTCAAGCCATCGAGTCGGGCGGCCACCAGGCCGCGCAAGGTGTCGGGGAGCTCGGTGCCGCCGGCGACGCTGCGACCGCCGACCATGCCGGCTTCGCTCAGCAGCGAGACCAGCTCCTCGAGATAGAAGGGGTTGCCGCCGCTGCGGTCGAGCAACACCTTCTGGAGGTCGTCGGGCACCTCACCCTCGACCAACGTCGACAGCAGCGCGCTTGCGGACTCGCGGTCGAGCGGATCGAGATTGAACACGACCGAGTTGTGCCGACCCGGCTTCGGGTTCCACCGTTCGAGCAACCCGTGGCGAGCGGTCGCGATGAGCACGAACGGATGGTTCGCGACTCGTTCGAGAAGCTGGTCCATGCGTTCGAGGACGATCTCGTCGGCCCAGTGCAGATCGGACAGCACGACGATCATCGGACGGGTGCGTGTCGCGAACTCGACGAACGTGAACAGCGAGCGCACCATCTCTTCACGAGCACGGGTGGGGTCGATCTCGTGCAGCGGGCCGTCGTAGCCCATGAGGTGGAGCAACCCGTTGGTGACCCGCTCGACCTCGCCGGCGATGGAGCCGGTCATCGCCGCGCCGACCGTTTCGCTGCAGCGCGCACGCGCGACCTCGACGTCGTCGCCTGCGTTGATGCGGCAACCGGCGCGCAATGCTTCGGCGACGGGCCACCACACGTTGGCCTCGCCATACGGCACGCATCGACCCTCGAGCACGAGCGCGTCGTGCTGGCACTCGGCCGCGGACGCCGCCTCCTCCGCGAGGCGCGTCTTGCCCATGCCGGCTTCACCGATGAGAAGCAGCAGGTGGGCGCGGCTCCGTGCGGCAGCCGCGCCGATCGCATGCTCGAGCAGACCGAGCTCGGACTCGCGTCCGACGAGCGGCGCGCGCCCGCGGTTGGGACGCGCTCCCGGCGGCAACAGGGCTCCCTCCGCGACGCACGCCTCGATCGGCTCCTCGCGGCCCTTCACGATGATCGGCCCGAGGGCGGTGTACTGCACGACCTGGCGGGTCGCGGCGACGGTGGCCGGCCCGACGAGCACCTGACCGGGCTGTGCGGACGTCTGCAGACGGCTCGCCGCGTTCACGACATCGCCCATCGCGGTGTAGTCGCCCCCGGCACGCAGCGCGCCGACGAGCACCTCGCCGGTGTTCACCCCGATGCGCAACCGCAGCGCGCGCTCGTCGTCGGTCGTGGCCCATTCGTCGAGCGTGCGCTGCATCGCGAGCCCGGCGCGCACTGCTCGCTCCGCGTCGTCCTCGTGCGCGATCGGGGCGCCGAACAACGCGAGGATCGCGTCGCCGACGATCTTGTCGACGCGCCCACCAAAAGCTTCGATGTCCGCACGCAACCGCTGGAAGCAGCGATCGACGAGGTTCTTCACGTGCTCGGGGTCGCGCGCCTCGGCCATCGACGTGAACCCGACGAGATCCGCGAACAGGATCGTGACGACCCGACGCTCGTCGGAGCGTCGTTGAAGCGGCTCGCCGCAGGACGCGCAGAAGCGTGTTCCCTCGAGAACGGCCGCCCCGCACGCCGGGCAAGTCACGGCGAGATTCTACGGGTGGGCAACCGCAACACACCTCTTTGTTCGGGCGCATCGGGGGCATTCCTGATGGAACTCAGGGTGATACCGCATTGTTCGTGTGTCGTGCCGTACTTACGTTGCCTCCATGCCAACTGCGCAGATCGAAGCCCCCGTGACGACCGTCACCTCCGCCGCCCGCGCAATCGATGCGGTCAAGGTCTACGGATCGGGTGGCATGACCGTGCGAGCGCTCGACGGTGTCACGGTCGAGTTCCGCCGGTCGGAGTTCACCGCGATCATGGGCCCGTCGGGGTCGGGAAAGTCGACGCTCATGCATTGCCTCGCGGGGCTCGACTCGCTCACTTCCGGACGCGTCGACATCGGTGGCGTCGATCTGTCGACGCTGGCCGACAAGGAGCTGACGGTGCTGCGGCGCGAGCACGTGGGATTCGTGTTCCAGGCCTTCAACCTGGTGCCGACGCTGACGGCGCTCGAGAACATCACGCTGCCCACCGCGCTCGCCGGGCGCCGCCCCGACACGGCCTGGGTCGACATGGTCATCGAGACCGTCGGGCTCCAGGACCGGCTCGACCACCGTCCGTCGGAGTTGTCCGGCGGCCAACAGCAGCGAGTGGCCGTCGCGCGTGCGCTCGCGACCCGACCGCAGGTGATCTTCGCCGACGAACCAACCGGCAACCTCGACTCGCGAACCGGTGCGGAGATCCTCGACTTCCTGCGCCGGGCGGCGGACCACCTCGGCCAGACCATCGTGATGGTGACCCACGACCCCGCGGCGGCCGGCTTCGCCCATGCTGCGCTCTTCTTGAACGATGGACGCATCGTCGACTCGATGCGCGAACCTGACGCGGACAAGGTGCTCGACCGGCTCAAGGCACTGGGTGGCTGACGATGTGGAACTACACGTTCAAGGGGCTCCTGGCCCACAAGACGCGGTTCG
>DASZHU010000182.1:0-14046 GCA_035937605.1 Acidimicrobiales bacterium
TTTGCCTTCACCGGGTGGGACTGCGGGCAGATGTTCCCGTCTGGATCGACCCACACCCCGAGCGACGCCTTCTTGGCCGCCCGCTTCTTGACGGCGGCCTTCTTGGGCTCGGCCGACTTCTTGCCGACCGGCTTCTTCACGGACTCGGGGTCGGATTCCGGTTCCGGTTCCGGTTCCTGCAGTGGCTCGTCGCCGATGGTGACCAGCCCGGGCTCGGTGCTCGCGACCACCGGCTGGAGGTCGGGCACCGGCACCTGCACCGGATCGGGTGTCGCCACGGCCGCTTCGAGCGGCGGCCACGCGCGGCGCGTCGGTGCGAGTGTGGCGCCGGGCGAGCCGAGATCGAGCACGGCCGACGGCTCCGGCCGCGGGCGGAAGATCTTGGCGACCGCGAACGCGATGCCTGCGAGCAGTCCCAGCCACAGGCCGATACGGAACGACCGGCGAATCATCGGAAACACCGTACTCGGGTGACCACCCCTGAACGCTTGACGCATCACGGGTGTTGCTGTCATGGTGGACATCTGATGAGCACCCGTCCGCAGGTCCTCCTCCTTACGTAACGGCGAGCGCCGCATACCCGCGCTCGTCGAACCCCCTGCAGCCGCAGGGGGTTCTTCAGTTTTCAGGCCACGTTCCCATCAACCGCAGTGAGAGGAAGTCGCGATGCCGCCGGAACCCGTCACCCCGAAGCGGATGCCGTTCGACAAGTACGTGCCGTTCCGACCGCTCCCGCTCGCGCTTGCCGATCGCCGCTGGCCGAACGTGCAGATCGAGAAGGCGCCGCTGTGGTGCTCGGTCGACCTGCGCGACGGCAACCAGGCACTGATCGATCCGATGGACGCACAGCGCAAGCTGCGCATGTTCAAGACCCTCGTGCAGATGGGCTTCAAGGAGATCGAGGTCGGCTTCCCGTCGGCGAGTCAGCCGGATTTCGACTTCACGCGCCAGCTGATCGACGAGGACCTGATCCCCGACGACGTGACGATCCAGGTGCTGACGCAGTGCCGTCCCGAGTTGATCGAGCGCACGTACGAGAGCATCAAGGGCTCGACCAAGGCGATCGTGCACTTCTACAACTCGACCTCGGTGCTACAGCGGCGGGTGGTGTTCGGGCTCGACAAGGACGGCATCACCCAGATCGCGACCGACGCGGCCAAGTTGTGCCGCAAGCTCGAGGAGACGGTGCCGGGTACCGATGTGTTCTACGAGTACAGCCCCGAGAGCTTCACGGGAACCGAGATCGACTACGTGATCGAGATCTGCACCGCGGTCGCCGACGTGATCGAGCCCGACAGCCGCAAGAAGCTGATCCTCAACCTTCCGGCCACGGTCGAGATGTACACGCCGAACATCTACGGCGACGTCATCGAGTACTTCCACCGCAACGTGCCCAACCGCGACCGCATCGTCCTCTCACTGCATCCGCACAACGACCGCGGCTGCGCGGTCGCGGCCGCGGAGTTCGGCGTGATGGCGGGCGCGGATCGCGTCGAGGGCACGCTGTTCGGCAACGGCGAGCGCACGGGCAACGTCGACGTCGTCACGCTGGCGATGAACCTGTTCAGCCAGGGTGTCGATCCCGAGCTGGACATGTCCGACATCGACGCGCTGCGGCGCGTCGCGGAGCACTGCAACCGCCTGCCGGTGCACCCGCGGCATCCGTATGTTGGCGACCTCGTCTACACGGCGTTCTCCGGTAGCCACCAGGACGCGATCAAGAAGGGCTTCGAGGCGCTGTACGCCACCAAGGGTGTCGACTACGACGTCTGGGGGGTGCCGTACCTGCCCATCGACCCCAAGCACGTCGGCCGCACGTACGAGTCCGTCGTGCGAGTGAACAGCCAGTCCGGCAAGGGTGGCGTCGCCTACATCATGAAGGAGGAGCACGGCTTCGACCTCCCTCGCCGCCTCCAGATCGAGTTCTCGACCACGATCCAGCACATCACCGAGGACACGGGCACCGAGATCTCGTCGCTGGCGATGTGGGACGCGTTCCAGGGCGAGTACCTGGCTGAGGGTCGACGGGTGCAGTTGATCTCGCACGAGACCGCGACGCACTCTTCAGGCGGGGCCGAGGTCACCGCGCAACTGCTCGTCGACGGCGAGCACCGAACCGCCCGCGGTGAGGGCAATGGCCCGATCGCCGCGTTCGTGCACGCGGTGAACCAGGAGCTCGGGCTCGACGTGGAGGTCGTCGACTACGCCGAACACTCGGTCACGGCCGGCACCGACGCACAAGCTGTGGCGTACGTCGAGGTACAGGCGGCCGATGGAACCGTGCGCTGGGGTGTCGGTGTGAACGAGAGCATTCTCACTGCGAGCCTCGGTGCAGTCGTCAGCGCGGTAAACCGTCTCCCATAAGACGCATCGCTGCCATCCTCGCGGTCGTCGTCCTCGTTGCGTGCAGCGACAAGGCGGCGCCCCGTACCGCGGCCGGGTCGTCCGCCTCGAGCGCGGCGCCGGCCGGTGCGGTCGGTGCCGAGGGCGTCGGGGACGCGTACTTCCCTGACCTCGGCAACGGCGGCTACGACGTCGATCACTACGACCTCACGCTCGCCGTCGACCCGAAGACGAACCAGGTCGACGCCACGGCGGTGATCAGCGCGACCGCGCCGCAGCCGCTGCGCCAATTCGATCTCGACCTCTCGGGCCTCGACGTAACCGCGGTGAAGGTCGACGACGGCGCTGCGACCTTCACCCGCCACGATCGCGAGCTCGTGATCACGCCGGCGCATCCGACCGGCGCGACGTTCACCGTGTCGGTCGCGTACCACGGATCTCCGGAGCCGCGAACGACGAAGGCACTTCCGATCGCGGTCGGATGGATCGCGACGGGCGACGGGAGCTACGTGCTCAGCGAGCCGGAGGGCGCATCGACGTGGTATCCGGTGAACGACCATCCGAGTGACAAGGCCTCGTATACGTTCCACGTCACGGTGCCAACGGGCGTCACCGCCGTCGCGAACGGCGATCTCGTCAGCTCCACGCCGACGGCAGACGGCCACACCACGTTCACGTTCGACGAGAAGGCGCCGATGGCGTCGTATCTCGCGCAGCTCGCGATCGGCGACTATCGAGTGACGACCGAAGCGGGCCCGAACGGCGTCACGATCCGCAACGTGTTCGCCTCGCAGCTCGAGACCGATCCGACAGCGCACTTCAGTCGCACGCCGGAGATGCTGCAGGTGTTTGCCGGCGACTTCGGCCCGTTCCCCTTTGACATCTACGGGGCCCTTGTGGTGAACGACCGCACCCAGTTCGCGCTCGAGACTCAGACCCTCTCGTTGTTCGATCCTTCGTACGTGGACGGCCCCACCGCCGGCGACGAGGCCGTGGCTCACGAGCTCGCGCACCAGTGGTTCGGAGACAGCGTCACTCCTTCGTCGTGGAAGGACATCTGGCTCAACGAGGGCTTCGCCACCTACGCCGAGTGGCTGTGGCACGAGCACACGGACGGCGTGCCGGTCGCCCTGACCGCCCAGCGCACGCATGACTCACTCCAGCCGAGCGGCGTGCTCACGGGCGACCCCGGCGTGGGTCATCTGTTCGACGTGGGCGCGGTGTATCAACGTGGCGCGTTGACGCTGGAGGCACTCCGACTCACCGTCGGCGACGATGCGTTCTTCACGACACTGCGCACGTACGCGGCGCGCTTCGCGGGCAAGAGCGTCGCGACGGCCGATTTCATCGCCGTGGCCAACGAGGTCGCCCACCGCGATCTCCACGACTTCTTCGATCAGTGGCTCTACCGCGCGCCGTTGCCCGGCTTGCCTTCGTAGGCCGAGATCTCGTCCTCGTGCTGCAGCGTGAGTGCGATGTCGTCGAGCCCCTCGAGGAAGCGGTGCCGCACGGCATCGTCGAGTGGGAAGTCGACGGTGATCCCGAGCGCGGGCGCCTCGAGCGTGCGGCGATCGACGTCGACCGTGAACTCGAGCGTCGGGTCGGCCTCGACTGCCGCGAGCAACCGCTCGCCGACGTCGTCCGGCACTACGACCGGCACGAGGCCGTTCTTCGTCGAATTGTTGCGGAAGATGTCCCCGAAGCGCGGTGAGATCACGGCCTTGAAGCCGGCTTGCTGGATGGCCCAGACCGCGTGCTCGCGCGAAGAGCCCGTGCCGAAGTTCGGCCCCGCGACGAGGATGGACGCACCCGCGAACCGCTCGTCGTTCATGACGAAGCCGGGGTCGTCGCGCCACTCGCCGAAGAGGCCCTTCTCGAAGCCCGTGCGCTCGACTCGTTTCAGCCAGTCGCTGGGGATGATCTGGTCGGTGTCGACGTCGCTGCGGTCGAGCGGCACCGCGGTTCCTTGCACGATGCGAACGGGCTCCATCAGCGCAGATCCTCCGGTGTGGCGAAGTGCCCGGCGATCGCGGTGGCGGCGGCGACAGCGGGGGACACGAGGTGCGTGCGCCCGCCGCGGCCTTGGCGGCCTTCGAAGTTGCGGTTCGACGTGGAGGCACAGCGTTCGCCCGGCGCCAGGGTGTCGGGGTTCATGCCAAGGCACATCGAGCACCCCGGATCGCGCCAGTCGAAACCGGCGGTCGTGAACACCTCGTGGAGCCCCTCGGCCTCGGCCTGACGCTTCACGGCCCACGAACCCGGCACGATCAGCGTGCGCACGCCGCTCGAGACACGCTTGCCCTTTACGACATCCGCGACGAGGCGCAGGTCCTCGATGCGGCTGTTCGTACACGAACCGATGAATACGGTGTCGACGCTGATCTCGCGGATCGGCGTTCCGGCCACGAGGCCCATGTACTCGAGCGCCCGCTCGGCCGCGCCGCGCGATGCGGGGTCGGCGAACGAGTCGGGCGCGGGCACCCGGTCCGAGATCGGCACGACCTGGCCGGGGTTGGTGCCCCACGAGACGTGCGGCGCGACGCCCGCAGCGTCGAGCACGACTTCCTTGTCGAACGTCGCGTCGTCGTCGGTGACGAGCGCACGCCAATCGGCCACCGCGGCATCCCAGTCCGTGCCGGTCGGCACGTGACCACGGCCCTTCAGGTAGTCGAACGTCACGTCGTCCGGCGCGATCATCCCGGCCTTGGCGCCGGCTTCGATCGACATGTTGCAGACGGTCATGCGCCCTTCCATCGTCAGCGCCCGGATCGCGTCCCCGCGATACTCCGCGATGTAGCCGATGCCGCCGGCGGTGCCGATGCGACCGAGGATGGCGAGGATGATGTCCTTCGCCGTCGACCCGGCGGCCAACCGACCGTCGACGGTGATCGCCAGTGTCTTCGCGCGCTGCTGCGGCAGCGTCTGCGTCGCGAGCACGTGCTCGACCTCGCTCGTGCCGATGCCGAACGCCAGCGCGCCGAACGCGCCGTGCGTCGACGTGTGGCTGTCCCCGCACACGATCGTCATGCCTGGGCGGGTACGGCCCTGCTCCGGACCGATCACGTGCACGATGCCCTGACCCGGATCGCCCATCGGGTAGTTGACGAGGCCGAACTCCGCCGCGTTGGCCCGCAGCGTGTCGAGCTGCTTCGCACTGATGGGGTCGGCGATCGGCTGGTCGATGTTCTCGGTCGGAACGTTGTGGTCCTCGGTGCAGATCGTGAGCTCCGGGCGGCGCACTCGACGGCCCGCGAGCCGCAGCCCGTCGAATGCCTGCGGCGAGGTCACCTCGTGCACGAGATGCAAGTCGATGTAGAGGAGGTCGGGCTCGCCCGCGGCCGAGTGGACGAGGTGGCGGTTCCATACCTTCTGGCTCAGCGTCAGCGGCATTGCTGGATCTCCCACATGTTGAGACACTAGTCTCGATACGTGGAACGAAGTGTAGGCGGGGTGGGCGTCCTCGACAAGGCGGTGGACGTGCTCGACGCGCTCGCCCGCGGACCGAAGACGCTGGCAGAGCTCGTGGTGGTCACCGGCCTCCCGCGGGCGACCG
This sequence comes from Acidimicrobiales bacterium, assembly GCA_035937605.1. Taxonomy (GTDB): domain Bacteria; phylum Actinomycetota; class Acidimicrobiia; order Acidimicrobiales; family JACDCH01; genus DASUCS01. The sequence continues at coordinate 5,897 of DASZHU010000182.1, forward strand.
CGCATCGGCTCGCCGTCGCACTGGAGCACCACGATCTCGTGCGACGCGACGGCGACGGAAGGTTCGCGTTGGGGTTTCGCCTCGCGACCCTCGGACGGGCCGCGCTCGACGGGAATCCGCTTGCGGCGCTGGCTCGCGATGCGATGTCGGCGCTGCGCGACGCGACCGAGGAGAGCGTGCAGCTCTACCTTCGTGATGGAGACCGGCGCGTGTGTATCGAGTCGCTCGAGTCGCCGCACGGCCTTCGCACCATCGTCGCCGTCGGTGCGTCGCTTCCGCTCGACGCGGGCTCGGCGGGCAAGGTGCTGCGGGGCGACGATGTTCCCGCGCGGGGATGGGTCGAGAGCGTCGAGGAACGCGAGGCCGGTGTGGCGTCCGTGAGCGCGCCGATTCGCGACGCGAGCGGGAACGTCCTCGCGGCGGTCAGTGTGTCGGGACCAATCGAGCGCACGACCCGTCAGCCGGGTCGCCGCTACGGCGCCGCGGTCCGCGACGCCGCCACCACCATCTCCGACTCCCTCCTGTTGCTCGGTGGGGGACGGACTAGCGGGGACCGGTGACGGTGGCGAGCGCGGTGAGCAGGGCGGGGACGAAGGCGCGCGGGTTGCGGACGCAGACGCCGTGGTCGCCGGGCACCGGCACGATGCGGGCATTCGGGATGGACTCCGCCAGCCGGCGCTGCCGGTGCGGTGGTACCAGCTGATCGTTCTCCGTCACGACGACCGCGGTTGGCACATCGACCTCGCCGATCCACTCGTGCGATGAGAATCGCCCGATCGCGCCCGCCGCCTCCGCGATCGCGGCCGGATCCGCCGACTGCAGCTCGTCCATCACCCACTCGCGCGCGGGGATGCCGGCCATTCGCTGCTGGAGGATCCGTGACATCACCGCTCGCCGAGCGACACCGGGAGTCGAACGCAGCCCCGCGGTGATGAACGGCATGAGTGAGAACACTCCGCGATCGCGTCCGCCGGTGAAGTTTCGCGAGGTGGCGCACAGCACGAGCCCGTTGACCAGCGGGCGATGCCGGTACCACAGCAGCTGCGCGATGGGTCCGCCCATCGAGTAGCCGACGGCCGTGACTCGTGTGAGTCCCAGCACCTCGGCGAGCGCGGCGACATCGTCGGCGCAGTCGGCGAGCCGGAAGCGGCGCGTGCGCATGCCGTGACCGTGGCCGCGATGATCGATGGCGATCACGTGGTACCGAGTGGACAGCGGTTCGAAGCACCACAGCCAGTTCAACCCGCCCGTCGCGGACAGGCCGTGCAGCAGCACGACCGTTGGCGCGCCGCGAGGGCCCGCTGCCTCACGGATGAACGTGGTGCCGCGGCCCGGGAGCTCGACGAACCGCCCTGCCGGCACGAACGACGGGGGCGCGACCAGGGTCGACGTCGGGTTCACCCCTGCAGGCTCACGATCTCGACCTTGAGCACCCGCGTCGGCGCCTCGAAGTCGACCACGTCGCCGACCCGGTGCCCGAGGAGCGCTTGGCCCAGTGGCGAGCCGGGAGAGATCACCTCGAGATCGTGGTGCCGCTCCTCGATGGAACCGATGAGGTAGCGCTCGCTCTCGTCGTCGCCCTCGTAACGGATCTCGACGACGGAGCCGGTGGCGACCACCTCGCTGTCGCCGCTCTCGACGATCTCGGCGTTCTTGATGAGCGCTTCGAGATGGCGGATGCGACCCTCCATCTTCCCCTGCTCTTCTTTCGCCGCGTGGTAGTCGCCGTTCTCGGACAGGTCGCCGAGCTCGCGGGCGGTTTCGATCTTGCGGGCGATGTCGACCCTGCCTTTCGTCGACAGCTCCTCCAACTCCTGTTGCAGGCGCTCGAAGGCGGCGCGCGAAAGGTGCTGCGTCTCGGCCATGCGCGAAAGCGTATCGACGGCGCCGGACCCGCCGACCATCGACGGCGGAGGGCGGCGACGAATGGTCGATCTACCTTGACGGACCCGGTTCACCTGGCCACACTTGGTGGCGATGCCCGGCTCCGCGCTGACCATCGTCGCAATTCCGTAGCGCACGCGACCTTTCGCGTGCGCTCGTTCACCGTCCGCTTCGGCGGGCGGTTTCTCGTTTTCTGGGAGACTTGCGAGCGTGCCCCACAAGATCGGAGTCATCGGAGGCGACGGCATCGGCCCTGAGGTCGTGGCCGAGGCGCTCAAGGTCGTGCGCGCCACGGGCGTCGACTTCGACACCATCGAGTATGAGCTCGGAGGGGCCCGCTACGCGAAGGACGGCACGGTGCTCACCGAGGCGATCGTCGACGAATGGCGCGGGCTCGATGCCCTGCTGCTCGGCGCCGTCGGTACGCCAGAGGTGCCGCCGGGCGTCATCGAACGTGGGCTGCTGCTCAAGATACGGTTCGATCTCGACCTCTACGTGAACCAGCGCCCGTTCGTGTACCCCGAGCGCGACATCGACTTTGTCGTCATCCGCGAGAACACCGAGGGCACCTACGCCGGCGAGGGCGGCTTCCTCCGCAAGGGCACCGCGCACGAGATCGCCACGCAAGGCTCGGTCAACACGCGGCACGGTGTCGAACGGTGCGTGCGCTACGCCTTCGAGCTCGCGCAGAGCAGACCGCGCAAGCACCTCACGCTGGTGCACAAGACAAACGTGCTCACATTCGCCGGCGATCTCTGGCAACGCACGTTCGACATCGTGAAGCTCGAGTACCCGGACGTGCAGACCGCGTACAACCACGTCGACGCCGCGTGCATCTACTTCGTGCAGTCGCCCGAGCAGTACGACGTGATCGTCACCGACAATCTGTTCGGCGACATCCTCACCGATCTCGGCGGTGCGGTTTCCGGGGGCATCGGGTTCGCGGCATCCGGCAACCTCAACCCCGATCGCACGGGGCCTTCAATGTTCGAGCCGGTGCACGGCTCCGCGCCCGACATCGCCGGCCAGAGCAAGGCAAACCCGATCGCCGCCATCCTCAGCGCGGCGATGATGCTCGACTTCCTGGGCGAGGGCGACGCCGCCGCCCGCATACGCAAGGCCTGCGCCGGGCAGTCGGCGCTCGACGGAACAACTCAACAGCTCGGCGACTCGATCGCCGCGCGCGTCTAGGAGCGGACATGCCCATCACCCCCACCGAGAAGATCTGGATGAACGGCGAGCTCATCCCGTGGGACGACGCCAAGGTGCACGTGCTGACCCACACCCTGCACTACGGCATGGGCGTGTTCGAGGGCATTCGTGCCTACGAGACGTCGCGGGGGCCCGCCGTGTTCCGGCTCACCGATCACATCGAGCGGCTCCACAACTCGGCGCGCATCCTGATGATGGATCTGCCGTACTCCGTCGACGAGCTCGTCGAGGCGGTGAAGGCGACGGTGCGCTCGACCGGGCTGCCCGGTTGCTACATCCGACCGATCGCCTACTTCGGCTACGGCGAGATGGGTCTCAACACGTTGCCCTGCACGACCGACGTCGCGATCGCGTGCTGGCCGTGGGGCGCGTACCTCGGCGACGACGCCGTCACCAAGGGCGTGCGCATGAAGATCAGCTCGTGGATCCGCCACGGGCACAACACGATGCCGCCGGCATCGAAGACGACCGGCAACTACGTGAACTCGTCGCTCGCCAAGGTCGAGGCGCTGAAGGCGGGCTACGACGAGGCGATCATGCTCAACACCGACGGTCTCGTCGCGGAGTGCACGGGCGAGAACATCTTCGTGGCTCGCAGCGGGGTGCTCATCACCCCGCCGCTGGCATCTGGCGCGCTCGAGGGCATCACGCAGAGCTCGGTCATGACGATCGCGCGCGACCACGGCTACGAGGTGCGTGTCGGCGAGCTCACGCGTAGCGACTTGTACATCGCCGAAGAGATGTTCGTGTGCGGCACCGCGGCCGAGGTGAGCGCAGTGAACTCGGTGGACGACCGTCCGATTCCGTGCCCGGGCCCGATGACCGCGGCGATCGCGCAGGAGTACGGACGCGCGGTCCGCGGTGAGGTCGACAAGTACAAGGACTGGGTCGAACATGTCGACGACTGACGAACGCGGAGCGACCGGCGAGCGCTCGTTGCCGAGCAAGATCGACGTGTTCGACACGACGCTGCGCGACGGCGCGCAGTTCGAGGGCATCAGCCTCACCGTCGAGGACAAGCTGCGTATCGCCGAGCAGCTCGACCACCTCGGCGTCGCGTTCGTCGAGGGCGGCTACCCGCAGGCGAACCCGAAGGACGAGGAGTTCTTCCGGCGGGCGCGCGACGAGCTGCGGTTCGAGACGGCGACCCTCGTCGCGTTCGGCTCGACCCGCCGGCCGCTCGGCAAGGTGGATGTGGACCCCACCCTCGAAGCGCTCGTGAGCGCGGGGGCGCCGATCGCGTGCATCGTCGGCAAGTCGTGGGACTTCCACGTGACCGACGCCCTTCGCACCACCCTGGAAGAGGGCGTCGCGATGGTGGGGGAGTCGGTGAGGTTTCTCCGCGAGCAAGGCCTGCGCGTGTTCTTCGACGCGGAGCACTGCTTCGACGGCTACAAGCACAACGCCGAGTTCACGCTGCGCGTTCTCGAGGCCGCGGCCACCAATGGCGCCGAGGTGCTGGTGATGTGCGACACGAACGGCGGTTCGTTGCCGCACGAGGTGCAACGCATCGTCGGCGAGGTGCACGACTACTTCGGCAACGACGTGCAGCTCGGCATCCACACCCAGAACGACACCGGTTGCGCGGTGGCGAACTCGCTCGCCGCGGTGCTCGCCGGTGCCACGCAGGTGCAGGGAACGATCAACGGCTACGGGGAGCGCACCGGAAACGCCAACTTGATGACGTGCATCCCCGATCTCGAGCTGAAGATGGGGGTGCGCTGCCTCCCTGAGGGCCGGCTCGACCGTCTCACCGCGGTGAGTCGTCACGTCGCCGAGCTCGTGAACCTGCCGCCGCACGACGCCGACCCGTTCGTCGGTGCGTCCGCTTTCGCGCACAAGGGGGGACTGCACACCTCCGCGCTCGGTCGTGCCGGGGGCGCCACGTACGAGCACGTCGATCCTGCGATCGTGGGCAATCACACACGCGTCCTCGTGTCCGACCTCGGCGGTCGGGCCGGGATGGCGATGAAGGCGCAGGAGTTCGGCATCGAGCTCGACGACCGCGCCGCCGGTCTGCTCACCGAAGACCTCAAGCGGCTCGAAGCCGACGGCTTCGTGTTCGAGGCCGCGGACGCGTCGCTCGAGCTGCTGATGCGGCGCGCGAGCGGGTGGATGCCGCCGTGGTACGAGCTGGAGGGCTACCGGGTCACGACCTACAACCGTGATGGTGCCGTGGAGACCGAGGCCACGATGAAGATTTGGGTGGGCGACGAGCGCCTCATCGCCGTGGGCGAGGGGAACGGTCCGGTGAACGCCCTCGACGCGGCCTTCCGTCGCGCCGTCGGCGATCGTGTTCCGGCCCTCGCCAACGTGCATCTCACCGACTACAAGGTGCGCATCCTCGACAACGTGATCGACACGGGCGCGGTCGTGCGCTTGCTGATCGAGTCGAGCGACGGCGATGCGGTCTGGACCACGATCGGGGTGTCGACGAACATCATCGAGGCGTCGTGGCAGGCGCTGCACGACGCCTACGTCTTCGGGTTGCTGAGGGCGGCCGGGTAGGTTCTCGCCATGGCCGCGCCGGAGTACGTCCCCGTCAAGCCGATGGACGACGTCCGCACCTACGAGTCCCCGCCGAGGCGGCCCGGCTCGTGGCTGGCGCAGCGACCCGGCGACCTCAAGGGCGAGACGCCGCGTGGCAAGCGGTTCGGCAATCCCGGTCCCGACCAGGGGTACGGCCTCGTGCTCGGCAAGCGCCTCGCCGACCAGCTGCGGCTGCACGAGGGCGAGCAACTCGACGACGTCGTCGAGGGCGCGTTGGCGGTGGCGTTGCGGCGGGCGTCCATCCTCGGGCGAGCCCCGGTGATCCACGACTTCACCGTCGCGTACTGCGTGTACGGCTTCCTCGAGGAGCACCCGAACCCTCTGCTCCTCGAGATCCGCCGTCGCGCTTTCGGCGAGGTTGCCGTGCCGGCGCACTATGCCGAGCGTCAGCGAATCGGGGCGGCGGTGCGCGAAGAGGCGTTGCGCATGCCGCACGCTGCGGTGATCGACGCGCACACGCGCGACTGGCGGGCGCTGCTCGACGTCGACGTGCTCACGCCCGCCGGCCATGGCTGACGAGGCGCCGGTACTCGGCCGCGACCCGCGGTGATCCGAGTTCGATTCGCGCCGTCACCGACGGGCTATCTGCATGTGGGCGGCGCGTCATCCGCTCTGGCGAACTGGATGTTCGCCCGCAAGGTGGGCGGCGAGTTCCTCTTGCGCATCGAGGACACCGACACGGAGCGCAACCGCCCCGAGCTCACGGACAACATCCTCGAGATGCTCGAGTGGCTCGGCCTGCGCTGGGACGGTGAGCCGGTACGCCAGTCGGACCGCACGGGGCTGTACACCGCGGCGGCCGAGAGACTCGTCGCCTCGGGTCGCGCCTACTACTGCGAGTGCACGGCCGAGCAGCTGCAGGCGCGCAACAAGGCGGCGGGCGGCAAGCCGGGTTACGACGGCTTCTGTCGCGACCGCGGGCTCGAGCCGGGGCCGGGTCGCGCGCTGCGCTTCCGCGCCCCCGATCACGGCACGACGGACTTCGACGATCTCATCCGGGGCGCGATCTCGATCGACAACGGGAGCATCGAAGACTTCGTGTTGCTTCGCTCGAACGGCACCCCGACCTTCCTGTTGGCGAACATCGTCGACGATGCCGACATGCAGATCACACACGTGCTGCGCGGCGAGGAGCACCTGAACGGCACGCCCAAGTACCTCCTGTTGAGCGAGGCGCTCCAGCTCGACTACCGCCCCGTGTTCGCGCACCTGCCTCTGCTGGTGAACGAGCAACGCAAGAAGTTGTCGAAGCGCCGCGACGACGTGTCGGTCGGCGACTACAAGGCGCGGGGCTTCCTACCGGAAGCGATGCGCAACCACCTCGCGCTACTCGGTTGGGGTCCGCCGGACGGTATCGAGGTGCGGCCGATCGAGGAGATGATCGAGCTCTTCCGCATCGAAGACGTGAACCAGTCACCGGCGCTGTTCGACGTCAAGAAGCTCACGTTCCTGAACGGCGAGTGGATGCGCCGTCTCGACGCGAGCGACTTCGTCGAGCGCGCGAGCGAGTTCGTGAGGGGGGCGGACGAGCACGCCGCGCTGATTGCGCTCGCGCCGTTCGCGCAGGAGCGGGTCAAGGTGCTCGACGAGCTTCCGGCGTACTTCGACTGGGTCCATGCGCCGGCCGAGGACCCCAAGTCGTGGGACAAGGCCATGAAGCCGCCGCTCGGTACGCAGGTGCTCGACGGCATCATCGAGTCGTACGAGGACGCGCCATGGGCGCGCGATGACCTGCACGCGCGGTTCATGGCTCTCTCCGAGCGACTCGAGACGAGCGCGTCGAAGGTGCAAGGGCCGATCCGTGTCGCGGTGACGGGACGCATCGTGGGTCTGCCGTTGTTCGAGCTCCTCGAGTACCTCGGGCGTGACGAGACGTTGGCGCGGCTGCGGACGGGACGGGCGCGGTTGGTGTGAGGCGCCGTGTCGTTGGGGTCGTCGCGGTGGTCGTCGTGTTGCTTGCGACCTATGTCATCGGCACGTTCGTGCAGGTGTGGCACGCGTCGCATCAAGACGACGCTCGTCGCGCCCAGGCGATCATCGTGCTGGGTGCCGCGCAATTCAACGGCCGACCGTCCGCGGTGCTGGCGGCGAGGCTCGATCACGCGGCAGATCTCTACAAACAAGGTCTCGCCCCGTTGGTGGTGGTGACCGGCGGCAATCAACCAGGCGACGTGTTCACGGAGGCGGAGGTCAGCGCGAACTACCTGTCACAGCACGGCGTGCCCGGTAACGCGATCGAGCGCGAGACCACGAGCAAGAACTCGTACGACGAGCTCGCGGCCACGGCGCGCTTCCTCAAGCCGAAGGGCATCACGAACGTGGTGCTCGTGTCCGACCCGTTCCACGCGTTTCGCATCAACGCGATCGCGCACGCCGTCGGGTTCGACGCATCGGTGTCGCCGACGCCGACGAGCCCGGTGCACGGCATCGACAATGCCGAAGCACTGATGCGTGAGACCGTTGCCGTGTCGGCTGGCCGGGTGGTCGGCTTCGACCGTCTCGAC
>DASZHU010000183.1:0-4767 GCA_035937605.1 Acidimicrobiales bacterium
CACGCGTTCGAACGAGTGCAACTCGACCGTCGTGGCATCGACGAGCGCGATCTCCTGCACCTCGCGAGCACCCCATGCGAGCTGCACCAGCGCCAGATGGGGGTGATAAGTGCGCTCGCGGTGGAACTCCGTGTCGAGCGCGACAACGGGCTGGTCGATCAGCACCCCGAGCAGGTTCTCGAAGTCGGCCCGAGTGTCGACCCAGCGCGTCAAGCCGGTCCGTGCTCCACCGGGTGTCCAGCCTCCATCCACGCCTTGCTGCCCCCGGCGACGTTCACGGAGTCGTAGCCCTGTCGGTTCAGGTACTCGACGGCGCGGGCGCTGCGGGCTCCGGTTGCGCAGATCACGTAGACCGTCTGGTCCTCGGGGATGTCCTCGATCCGTTCGGGGACGTCGGCCAGCGGCACCAACACCGCGCCCGGCACGCGGAACGTCTCGTACTCGTCCGGCTGGCGCACGTCGACGAGCACGACGCCGCCCTCACGCAGGCGGGCCAGCTCCTCGACGTCGATCTCCGGCACGGACATGGCGCCTCACCCTACCGGCGCCCGCGGAGGTCCTCGGGCGTGTCCGCGTCGGCCAGCGTGCCCGCCGCGACGGCGACGATCACGAGATCGAGTTGCGCGAGCGCTCGGTGCACCGCGCGCTCACCGCTGGCGTAGGCCGCATCGAGCGCGTCGCGGCAGGACGCTCGAAGGGCCACCGGCAGCGGCCGCCAGCGGCCGTCGGTGCTCGGCACCGCGGCGCCGGCCGAGCTCCGATCGGCGAGCGCACCGGCGAGCGTGGTGAACAACGCTGGCTGCGGATCGAGCAGGTCGCAGGGCGCGATCACCACGATCGCCGCCGCCAACGTGCCGATCGCGGTGAGGACGCCCCCGAGTGGCCCGGCATCGGGATCATCGTCCGGAACGGCCGACAACCCGGCGGCGCGCAGGCCGTGGAGATCGCCTCCGATGCAGGTGACGTCCGCCGCGCCCGCGGTCAGCAGAACCTGCGCGACGCGACGCGCCATCGGCACGTCGTCGACCGACAGCAGTGCCTTGTCCCGGCCCATCCGCCTGCTGCGGCCGCCCGTGAGCACCGCGCCGGTCCAGCGTTCAGCCACCGTCGTGGATCGTCTTCAGGTCCGCGAGATCGGCGGCATCGAAGTCCGTCGGCGGTCCACCCTGCAACAGGTCCGCGACGAGGTTCGACTCAACCGCCCAGTACATGACCGAGTGCTGATCGGTCGAGTGGCCGGGGTGAGCGGGATCCTGCCGACCGGTGTGCAGATAGAGATCGACCAGGCCCAGGAGATGGCCCACCTCGTGCGTGACGACCGCAGTGGCAATGCCGTTGGAGTCGACGAGTGGCGTGGACGACGCGTCGACCTGGTCGATGAAGACCGCGGCCGCGTCACCTTGCACCGATACGCCGAGCACGCTGTCGTTGCCCTCGAAACTGCCATGCACGATCAGCAAGTGGATCACCGCGACGCCGTCACTCGGCTGCACGGCCGACGCGTCGTCGGCGATCGATCGGAGCTCGTCCGCAGACCAACTCTTCGCGGCACCGCCGATCGGGGGCCCGGGGCGGAGGTGCACTGGCTTCCCGGTGACCGATCCGAGCACCGACGTCAGGTGGTCGACGCTCGACTGCGGGATGCCGGCCGACGATTGCGCGCGAAGGTCGACATCCACCTCGCCCGAACGCGCCGGCGCGAGGAGGACGGGTGCGTAGGAACCGGGGGGCCCATTGGGCGCGATCGCCACCGCTGGGCCGGCGCCGCCTCCCGCGCAGCCCGTGCCCGCCGGACAGCTCGACGACGATGCGTTGCCACCGTCGGGCGCCGCGACCACCGACGACGAACCATCTGGACCGACGACGATCGACGTGGTCGTCGCGCCGCTGGCCTGCACGACGGGCGAGTCGGCGCCGGATGACGACGACTTGGCCCCGCTGCTGCAGGCGACGAGAAGCACAGCCGCTAGTGCGGGCGTCGAGCGTCGCCATCTCACGCGCGCCATTCTTGCGTGGTGGGGTACGAGCTACCGCTTCCGCCGGGGCCGATCACCAACGGCGAGTTCGTGCCCGCACCACCGTCACGACACGACGTCGACGTGTTGCGGGAGATGCGGGCGCGTGCCGACGAGGCGGCCGCGCGCGCCGGCCTCGACCGCAGAGCGTTCCTGCGCGGCGCGGGCGGGGTCGCGGCCGCGCTCGCCACCTACAACCTGGCCGCGTGCTCGTCAGGGGGCCGCGCCCAGAGCGCGACATCGTCCGCCACGACCGCGAGCGCCCCGGGCGGCAGCTTCTCGGTTCCTCCACCTGAGGACCTGCCCGCGTGTGCCGAGGCGCTGTCGGGCCGCGAGTTCATCTTCGACGTGCACACCCACCACGTGATGCCCGATCGCCCGTGGGTGCAGAACGCGCCGCAGACAGTCGGTCTGGTCGAGGGCATGCTCCCGCCCGACTGCGTCGCCGGCAACCCGCTCGAGTGCGTCAACCGCGCGGCGTACGTCAACGACGTGTTCTTCGCGAGCGACACCACGCTCGCGCTCCTGTCCGACGTCCCGAACAGCGGGCCCGACGACGCGCCGGTGCCGTTCCACGATGCGCTCGGCACGCAGCAGTTCGCGGCGCAGCTCGCGCACGGCGGCGCCGACCGCGTGCTCGTGCACAACGTGATCGCCCCGAACGTGGGTGACGTGAAGATGCACCTCGACGAGATGACTGCGAACGTCGCGACCGGCAAGGTTGCCGCGTTCAAGGTCTACACGGCGTGGGGCCCTGACGGGCATGGCTTCTCCCTCGAAGACCCCGCGATCGGCCTGCCCGTCGTCCAGCACGCTCACGACCTCGGCGTGAAGGTGTTCGTGGCACACAAGGGTCTGCCGCTCGTGAACTTCGACCGTCCTCACAACCGGCCCGATGACATGGTGGCGGTCTCGAAGCTGTTCCCGGACATGCAGTTCGTGATCTTCCACGCCGCGTGGGATGCCAACCGACGCGAAGGCGCATACGCGCCCGGCGCGAGCATCGGCATCGACACGCTCATCGACGCCCTCGACCGCAACGCCGTCCCGCCGCACTCGAACGTGTGGGTCGACCTCGGAACGCTGTGGCGACAACTGCTCACTCTCCCCGACCAGGCCGCCCACGCGCTCGGCAAGTTGTTCACGCGCGTCGGCGACGATCGCGTCCTGTGGGGCACCGACGCGATCTGGTACGGATCGCCGCAGGCGCAGATCATGGCGTTTCGCGCGTTCGCGATCTCCGCCGAGTTCCAGGATCGGTTCGGCTATCCCGCCATCACCGACGAGCTGCGGGCCAAGGTTTTCGGCCTCAACGCGGCCACACTCTTCGGGATCGATCCGCACGAGACGCGCTGCGCGCTCACCGGCGATCCGCTCACGGCCGCCCAGCCTGCGGCGGCTGCTCTTCGCGACGAGGGGGCGCTGCCGTCGCCGTGGGCGGCGAAAGGCGCCACCACGCGCCGCGAGCTGCTCCAGCTCCTCGCCCATGCCACCACGCCATGGCTCCCGGCGTGACATCCTCTTGGTGGACGGACGAGCGGTGACGCGGTGGGAAGTGGGGTCATGACGGACGGGTTCGGCGAGAGCCATCGCGTTCCGCAGGAAGGGCTGCCGGCGTGGAGCCGGCCCGACGCGGGCGCGCCCGTCGCGGCCATGCTCGAACCGGGCCTCGGGATGCAGGTCGTCGAGCAGCAGGAGAGCGGATGGGCGCGTGTGGAGTTCTCCAACGGCTGGACCGCCTGGGTCGACGGCCGGCGGTTGGTGCCCGTCAGCGCCGAACGGTTCGCACCGACGTCGAGGCGCGCGCCGCTCGTCACCGCGTTGGTCATCATCGTCGCACTCGTCGCGGCCGGAGCAGTGGTGGTGCGCAACCGCAATGCCGACAGCTCAGCCCGATCGAACGGCCTTGCGTTCGAGGACACGCTGCCGCCCGTCGTCGTGATCTCCGCGACGTCGCGGTCGGACTCGACGGGCGCCCCTGTCACGTCCTCGGGGTCGTCGACCTCGTCGTCGGCCCCAGGTTCGAGCTCCTCGTCGTCGTCATCGGGCTCGAGCTCGTCGTCGCAGGGCTCGAGCTCCTCGTCGAGCGGCACGACGGTGCCGACGATCCCGCAGAACACACTGCCCACGACGACGCAACCCACCACGACGCAACCCACGACGACGACCACCACCACCACCACGACCCAGCCCCCGCAGTGCTTCGTGCCGAACACGATCTCGATCACGTTGTCCGACGAATCGAATCCCGCCGTGCAGGCGTCCGGCGACGGCGTCAGCGGCCGTACCTTCACCTTCCAGTTCGGACCGAACACCTTCTCGGGCAACGCGACCATCAAGGGCCTGCAGCCGTGCGGTACGCCGCACTACCAGATGAACTTCACCGCGGGCGATGGCTCCACGCAGTTCGTGTGCGGGCCGCCCCCCACGCTCTCGATGCCGATCCAAACCGGCACACCCGGCGACACCGCCAGCATCACGGTACAACCGCAGCCGGGTTGCTGAGCTCAGAGCACCAGCTCGGCGAGCCGATCCATCGAGCGCAGCCAGCCGGCGAGATCCTTTTGCCACGGTGCGGCCACTACGTGCTGCACGCCGGCGGCGGCGTATGCGTCGCGCTCGTCGACGATGCGACTGGGGTCCATGCCCTGCGGGTCCCACCCGGTCCGGGTCGAGATCGTGAAGGAGTCGTCGGGCTTGTCCCGCCGGATACGTTCGACCACGCCGACGGCGGCGGCCGGATCGATGCCCA
>DASZHU010000184.1:0-4857 GCA_035937605.1 Acidimicrobiales bacterium
TTCGATGAACGCACAGGTGTTGACGACGACCACGTCGGCGTCGGCGGGACCAGCTGCAGCCCGCATCCCGTCCGCGACCATCGTGCCGATCAACTTCTCGGAGTCGACCTGGTTCTTCGGGCAGCCCAACGTCTCCACCCAGAACCGTTGCGGCATGCCGACAGGGTACTTGCGCCCTACCTGGTCATTCGAAGGTGACCGCTTGGCAATCCGGTGATGTCGGCCACCCCAGCGGCGACGTCCACGCGGCGGACGGGCTGCGGCTCCGAGCAATACGCGAAACCGGTCGCACACCAGTCGTCGCTGCGTTCGTACAGCGTGAACGCCATCACGCCATTCCCGAGGACACCCTCGATCCACCCGTCACCCGCCGGTGTGGCCTCGGCCTTGAACTGCGCCAGCGCGTGTTCCTGTCCGTCGGAGAACACCGCGGAGCCGATCTGCTGCAGCGTGACCTTCGCGGACTCGCGGAACACGATCGGATCGCTCACGTGCCATCGATAGAACGACACGAGCGACCAGCCGCCGTCCATGCGACCGGTCGGCCCGGCAACGAGGGGCGCGCCCGACTCGGGCGCGCCGAACTCGCCGAGGCTCCACGCCGAACCGAGGTAGTCCTCCGTACCCGTGCCGCAGATCGTCGGCTGCGTCTCGCCGTCGAGGTACACCTTGACCTCACCCTCACCCCACCAATGCGCGTCGAACGGTCGCACCCCGCCGGTCATGCCGAGGTAGCGCCCCGGGCCACGCAGGCCCTCGAGGATCACGAGGTCGTCGCCCATCGTCGTCGGATTCCCACGCGTGAACATCGCGTGGAGATACCCACCGTCGGCGGCGCGCGGGCCGAGCAGCAGGTCGAGTTGGTAGTAGAGCAGCGCGGGCTCGTTCGACGCGTTGTGGTACTCGACCCGGATGCGATCACCGAAGGGCATCGGGATGCGGCTCTCGAGACCGAGACCTTCGTTGGCGGCGGTGAGCGCCGACGCGTACGACGCCGGCACGCCGTGCACCACACCGAAGAAGTCGAGCGCGGGCACACTCACCGACGGCTCGTCGTGGTCGTCGTAGAAGATCTCGAGCACCTGGGCGCGGAGGAACTCCGGTGGCGGTGCGCTGAGCGAGCGCAGCGCGGCGACTGTCAACCAGAAGTGCGTGACCCGACCCGGCCCGCGCAGGTCTGCGAGCACGACGCGCTCGCCGCCGGAAACGATGCGGTTCGGCGCTCCCTTGCGGCCGTCGCGTGCGGTGCCGCCCGCGCCGCGCGCACCCGTCGGGTTCTCGAACGTGACCGCCCTGCTCTCGTGACCCAGCAGCAGGTCGGCCGGGTCGAACGAGCTCACGCGTGGAAGGCCATCTGCAGACCGGGTCGCGGCCACTCGGTGGCGAGCAACCGACCCGTGCCGGAGCACGTGATGTACGCGGTACGCAGGTCGGGTCCGCCGAAGCAGATGTTGGTCGTGAGCGGATCGCCGGTCTCGAGGAACTCGACCTTCGAGCCGTCGGGTGACACCGAGGTGATTCCACCGTTGGCCAGCGTCGCGATGCACACCCAACCGTCGCCGTCGACGCCGAGCGAGTCGAACAGCTGGTAGCCCGGGAGACCGATGAGGAGCTCGGCGCCGCCCGGGCCGAGCGGGTTCGGGCCTTCCGCGACACCCGGCGACGGCACGTTCCACGCCCACGCGCGACCAGTGTGGGTCTCGGCGACGTACACACGGTCGCCGGCCGGTGAGAGCCCGATGCCGTTGGGAGCGTCGAGCGGGAAGATCGCCTCGGTGATCTTCGAACCGTCGGGCCGCGCGTAGTAGATGCCCGTGCGATCGCTCGCGCGGTGTTGCCGCACACCGTGATCGGTGAACCAGAACCCGCCGGCCGTGTCGAACACGATGTCGTTCGGCGCCCGCAACGGATTGCCGTCGCACTCTTCGTACAGCGTCGTGACGTCGCCGCTGCCCAGATCGACGCGCTGGATCGAGCCGTGCCCGGGATATGTGTCGGGCGGTGGACCGGGGAAGGTCATCCCCATGACCTCTTGCCACTCGAAACATCCGCCGTTGTTGCAGATGTACGCGGCGCCGTCGGGCCCGATGGCGGCACCGTTCGGCCCCCCGCCGCACTCGGCGACGACGTCGATCGTCCCCTTCTCCACGTCGACACGGCTAAGCGTGCCGCGGGCGATCTCGACGAGCACGACGCTGCCGTCATCCATCGCGATCGGGCCTTCCGGGAACCGCAATCCACTCACGATCTCTCGCAACTCGGGCATGACTGGTTGCTTAGCACCTCAGCTCGCGATCCGGTCGAGCTCCCCCGGTGCCTCCGTCGCGCGGCTGGTTGCTTCGCACCTCAGCTCGGGATCTGGTCGAGCTCCCCGGGCGTCATCAGCACGTCGCGAGCCTTCGATCCCGTCGAGGGCCCGACCACTCCACGCTGCTCGAGCAAGTCCATCAACCGTCCGGCCCGCGCGAAGCCGACGCGGAGCTTGCGCTGCAGCATCGACGTGGAGCCGAGCTGCGACCGCACGACGAGCTCCATCGCCTGCACGAGCAGGTCGTCATCGTCGTCGTCACCGGAACCGCCGGATCCGCCGCTCGAACTGTTGCCGTCGTCGGTGCCCTGCACCTGCGCGTCGTAGTGCACGTCGGGTGCCTGCCGGCGCCACTGGCCGACGACCTTGCGCACCTCTTCCTCGCTGACCCACGAGCCCTGGATGCGGTTGGGCGCGCCGGATGCGGGGCCGAGGAGCAGCATGTCGCCCTTGCCGATGAGACGCTCGGCGCCCGCCTGGTCGAGGATCACGCGGCTGTCGGTCACCGACGACACCGCGAACGCGAGCCGCGCGGGAATGTTCGCCTTGATGACACCCGTGATGACGTTGACCGACGGCCGTTGCGTCGCGATGACGAGGTGGATGCCGACAGCGCGCGCCATCTGGGCGATGCGACAGATGGAGTCCTCGACGTCGCGCGCCGCGACCATCATGAGGTCGGAGAGCTCGTCGATCACCACGAGGATGAACGGCAGCCGCGGGTACTCGCGCTCGCTGCCGGTTTCGGGTAGGAGCTCACCGCGGTCGTGCGCCGCGTTGTAGCCCGTGATGTCGCGGTAGCCGACCTCGGCCAACAGGTCGTAACGGCGCTCCATCTCGCGCACGGCCCACGAGAGCGCGTTCGCCGCCTTCTTCGGGTTCGTGACGACCTGCGTGAGCAGGTGCGGGAGGCGGTCGTACTGGCCCATCTCGACCCGCTTGGGGTCGACGAGGATCATGCGGAGCTGGTCGGGCGTCGAGCGCATCAGCATCGACGTGATGATCGAGTTCAGGCAGCTCGACTTGCCGGCGCCGGTGGCGCCGGCGATCAGCAGGTGCGGCATCGTCGCGAGGTTCATCATCACGGCCTTGCCGTTGATGTCGCGCCCCACCGCGACCTCGAGGGGATGTTGCGCCCGCTTGGCCTCGGGCGAGGTCAGGATGTCGCCGAGGAACACGATCTCGCGCTCGGCGTTCGGAACCTCGACGCCGATGGCCTGGCGCCCCGGGATCGGCGCGAGGATGCGCACGTCGGGCGACGCCATCGCGTAGGCGATGTCCTTGTGCAGGCTCGTCACCCGGGCGACCTTCACACCGGGGGCGAGCTCGAGCTCGTACCGCGTCACTGACGGTCCGACGACCATGCCCACGAGGCGAGTCTCGACGCCGTGCTGCGCGAGCGCGGCCTCCAGCACACGACCGCGCTCTTCGACCGCGCGCTTGTCGATCTCGTGCGTCTCGGCGCGCTCCAGTGACGAGAGCGGCGGCAGCTTCCACGGCGACGCCTTGGCGCCGGGGCCGAGATCGATCGCCAGCTGCTCGACGGGACCGTCATCCTCCGTCGGCACGGGAATGTTGACTTTGGGCCGAGGCACGCGCTTCGGAATCGCCGGCGGTCCATCGTCCCGGAGGTCGGCGTCACGATCCGCGTCCTGGTCGTAGAGACCCGTCGAAACGACCGGTGCGCGCTCACGCGAGTCGAGCTCGAACAGCCCGGCGAACATCTTGCGCAACGGCCGTACACCCGCTGCGGTGCGATCGGCCGCGACCCGCACGGAGGTGCGCGTGAGCACGACGAGACCGACGAGCCCGACCGTGATGAGCACGAGCGACGCCGCCCACGTCGCGGCAAGCGTGTGGAGCGGCTCGCCGAACGTGAAGCCCACGATGCCGCCGGCGCGTCCGAGTGGCCGCAGTCCCGCGTCGAGCCCCGGCGTGCCGCGACCGAGGTGCAGCAGCCCGCAGGTGGCGACGAGCAGGAGCAGCGAGCCGACCAGCAGGCGCGCCGGATGACCGACCGGTTCCTCGGCCTCGTCCTCCGGACGGTCGCGAAGCAGCGCGATGCCCGCCGCCACGAGGCCGAGCGGGAGGACGAAACGCACGGTGCCGATGGCGGCGCCGACGCCGAGGTCGAGCGCGCGTCCGAGCGGTCCGGCCCGGTTGGCGTAGATCGCGAGTGCGCACACGAGCCCGACAGCGATCAGGGCGAGACCCCACACGTCGGCGCGATGCGCGTCGAGGGCGGCGAACGGGCTCTTCGGAGGCGCGCCGCGACGCGTCTTCGTCGGCCTCCGCCCCGACTGGGTGGCCACAGTGACCACAGACGCTACCAGTAGCCACACCAGCAACAGCGGGATCCGTTTTGGGTGTGCCGGCGGGACAGATCCGTCCCGCCGGTACAACCAAAAGAACAGAACGGAGCCTCAGGTCTCCATGACGACGGGGACGATCATGGGGCGGCGGCGGGTGCGGTCGCTGACGAACCGGCCTGCGGCGCGACGAACGTGGCGCTGAAGGGTCTCGATGTCGATCGGCTGCGGCGGCGTCTC
>DASZHU010000185.1:0-12439 GCA_035937605.1 Acidimicrobiales bacterium
GACGAGCACGAGCGTGAGGGGTTGCCCGGCGGCGCCGTTGTGGGCCATGACCACGGCTCCGATGCCCGCAAAGCTCATCTGGCACAGCGAGATCTGGCCGCCGTAGCCGACGAGTGGAACGAGGGACAGCGCGATGATCGCGAAGCCGAACAAGCGCGTGAGCTGCAGCGCATCCGCGTCGGTGACGAGGGTCGACACGACACCGACGGCGAGCAAGAGCAGGCCGGCGGCCGTGACTGAGCCTCGGTAGGTCGGCAGTGGGAACCACTCGCGCGTGCGCGCCGCAGCGTGACCGCGCAGCCGCGATTGCGGGAGCACGAGCAGCACGAGGAACAGGATCACCACCGGGATCGCGGGGCGAAAGCCGCTGAAGTACGCGTTGCCCTTCGGGAGGTAGCCGTTGCCGTACGCGTCCGCGAGCCCGAGGATCACCGCACCGAGGAAGGTGAGCGGAAGGCTCCGTAGGCGGCCGATCATCGCCGCGGCGTACGCGTTCACGATGAGCAACGTGAGCAGCAGGTGCTGAAGGCCCGTGAGGTCCGCAGCGGTGAGAATCCCGGCCAGGGCGGCGAGCGAGCAGCCGATCGCCCACGCGAGCATCGCCGAGCGATCCGGGCGAGCGCCGTTCAACGCGGCGAGCGGGCGATCGTCGACCGCGGCTCTCATCGTGACGCCGGCACGAGTGCGGTACAGCAGGAGCCGCAGGCCGATCGCGACGACGACTGCGACCAGGAACGAGAACGCTTGGTGCCAGCTGATCGACACCCCGAGGATGTCGAGGTTCGATCCCTCCCAGAAGCGCGTGATCGGGTGCGCCTCCTGCGGGCTCCAGATCAGCAGGCCGAGGCTCAGCGCGGCTGCCAGCAGGCTGACCGACACCACGAGCTGCGTCGCCTCGGACGTGCCCTGCAGGCGCCGCATGATGCTCACCTCCAGAAACGCCCCGAGGGCGGGCGCGATCACGAGCAGCACGAGGAGGACCGACAACCATGTCGGCAGTCCAAAGTGCACGTGGAGCTGCCAGTACGTGAACGCGCCGAGCATGCCGATCGCACCGTGCGCGAAGTTGAACACTCCCGTGGTCGTGTACGTGAGGACGAGCCCGCTCGCCGCGATCGCGAAGATGCCGGCCGTGCACAGCCCCGTGATCGTCAGGAGCAGGAAGTGCTGCACGTCGTTACTTCGGCACCGACTTCGTCAACGTCACGACGTTCGCATCGCTGCAGTTGAACTTGCCCTGGTTCGGCTGGGTGTCCTTCTCGTCGTACACGAACTTCGTGCCGGCGAGCGTCATCAGGAGGAAGCACGAGGACGGTGAGTTCGTTCCAGGACCGGTGGGCGCGTGGAGCCCGCCGCCCGTCCACGTGCTCACCTTCGACTTGTCCAGAAGGCATTGCGGGGTGAGCTGCGACCCGCACGCGGTTGCAGCCTGTGCGAACAGGAGCCAAGCCGACATGCCCTGGAGGCCGAGCTGCGCCACCTTCCCGCTCGGGTTGAACTGCTGCATCATGGCCAGGTAGTCCGCGGTGGCAGCGTTCTCGTCCTTCAGCTCCAGCGGGAAGAAGATCGAGCGGATGTACGTGTTCTTGGCGTTCGCCCCGCCCTCCTGAGCGAACTTGGAGTCGTAGAAGTTCGTGTTCACGATCGTGACGTCGGGGAAGAAGTTCGCCGTCACCATGGCGGCCTGGATCTGCTGCAGGAAGCCGGGGTCGCTCACGATCTCGAACGCGCGGACGCCCTTCGATTTCATGTCGTCGATGAACGGTGCCCAGTTCGATTCACCGCTCACCACGTTGAACTCGGCGTTGTAGACCGCCGTGCCGCCCGCCTTCTCGACACCTTCGATGTTCTGATCGCGAGCCTGCTGCGTCGTCGTCACGTTGCCCGTGAGAACGCCGTAGTGCTGCAGCGCTCCGGGGGCGATGCGATCCACCGCGAGGTAGCCGCCGATCGGCAGCTTGTCGACCGGGTTGGGCACCGGCTGCACCAACAGATCCGCCCTGCGTGCCGTCGCAGACGTGACGAACCCCGCGATGTTCGGAAGGCCGCACTGCACCCGCTGGCCGTTATCACCGTCGTCGAACACCGCGCCGCCGCCGACGAGCGAGAAGTCGCCGTTGCAGGCCTTGGTGATGACGTCGTTGTAGCTGAACAGCTTCGCGTCCAGATCGTCGAGCACCAGCTTGCGACCGAGGATGCCACCGTGCTGGTTGCACCACGACGTGAACGCGACCGCACTGTCGAACATCTCCTTGTCGAGCCCAGCGCGGATGTCCGAACCCTTGTCCGTGACTGTTCCGACGTGGATCTCGGAGTCGGTGACACCGCGCGCTGTCGCACCGGAGGCCTTCTGGCCGTTCGCGTCCGCCGAGCTGCACACCTTCGTGAGGTCGCCGAACGCGCCGCTGTCGAGCCGTGATTGGCTCGTTCCGGCCGACGGCGCCGAGCTCGACGCCGACGACGCGGTCTGCGGTGGCGAGCCACTCCGACCGCACGCGGCTGACAGGAGCACGAGCACGGTCGCCAGAGCCAACCCACGCGAGCGCTTCACAAGTTTTCCCCCCGGTTGTGCGAGTGGGCCGCGAGCGGCCCGTGATGTAACGGTTTAGCCGCCCAAATAGGCGGAGGAGAGCTCGTCTTCGAGATCGGCCGGCTGACCGACGCTCACCACTTTCCCGTGCAACATGATCGCCGCGTAATCGGCTACGCCCAGCACGGTACGGGCGAACTGCTCCACGACGAGAATCGACACGCCCGCCTTCGCGACCGTGCCGACGACCTCGTAGAGCTGCTCGACGATCAGCGGAGCGAGCCCCATCGAGAGCTCGTCGAGCAGCAGGAGCGACGGCTTCACCGCCAGCCCCCGGGCGAGCGCGAGCATCTGCTGCTCGCCGCCGGACATCGTGCCCGCCAGCTGGCCGCGACGTTCGCCGAGTCGCGGGAAGCGCTCGTACGCGACGGTCTCGACCTCGTTGAAATCGACTCCGCCGTAGGTCGCCATGCGCAGGTTCTCCTTCACCGTGAGGTTCGGGAAGATGCCGCGTCCTTCAGGGATCGTGCACACGCCGATTCGCGCGAGCGCGTCGGAGCTCGCACCGTTCACGTGTCGGCCTGCCACGTGCACACAGCCGGCGGTCGGCGTCATCTGTCCGCTGATCACCTTCAGCGTCGTGGTCTTCCCGCCCCCGTTGGGCCCCAACAGTGCGACCACGCTGCCCGCGGGAACCACGAGGTCGACGCCGTGCAGCACCTCGATGCGTCCGTAGGCGGCCTTGACGCCCTTGAGCTCGAGGACCTTGTCGCTCAACTCAGACGCCGTCTTCGGCGAGGTGCGCCATCTCGGTGTGCTCCATCGAGGTCTCTTCCGCGGCCGCGCCGAGGTACGCGTCGAGCACGGCCTGGTTGCGCTGGATCTCCTCGGGCGTACCGACGGCGAGGATCGCTCCGAAGTCGAGCACGTGGATCCACGAGCACACCTTCATCACGAGTGCGACGTCGTGCTCGACCATGAGGATCGCCATACCCTCCGCGGCGAGCTCGAGCAACAGCTCCGCGAACGCGTCCGTCTCCTGTTCGTCCTGACCCGACGCGGGTTCGTCCAGAAGCAGCACCCGCGGCTTCGTCGCGAGCGCGCGCCCGAGCTCGACGAGGCGGGCCTGGCCGGTCGGCATCGCGTCGACGCGATCGTCGGCCACGCCTCGAATGCCGATGCGATCGACGATCTCCTCGGTGACGCCGCGAGGATCGGATTTATCACGGGCCCAGCTCTTGTGGATCTCCGCGGCGGTGAGGATGTTGTCGCGCGCGGTCAGCGACCCGAAGACCTCGAGGCGTTGGAACGTCCGAGCGATGCCACGACGCGCCCGCTGGTGCGGCGCGAGCTTCGAGAGCTCCTTGCCGTCGAGGATGACCTTGCCGCTGCTCGTTTCCTGGAGGCCCGTGATGACGTTGAACGTGGTCGTCTTGCCGGCGCCGTTGGGCCCGATGAGCGCGGTGATGCGACCGGCCTCCACGTCGAGGTCGACGTCTCTCACCGCGTGATGTCCTCCGAAGTGGACGTTCACCCCTCGTGTTTCCAGCAGCGGCACGCCTGGACCCCCTCGTTGGTGCCGTAGGTACTTCTTCAGGGAGCGGCAGCGATCCTCTGGCCGAGGCGGCGCAGGTGCTCGGTGGCGGTACCCAGCGTGAGCTCGATCACCTTGCTCCACCGGAAGTACCGGTGAATCGGGTAGTCGAGGTCCATGCCGACGCCGCCGTGCAAGTGCTGCGCAGCGTGCACCACCCGATCGCCCCCGAACGAAGCCCAGTACTTCGCGATGTGCACCTCGTCGGTGGCCGGAAGGTGTTCGGAGAGCCGCCACGCCGCCTGCCGCGCGGTCAGACGGATGCCCTCGGTGTCGATGTACGCATCGGCGATGCGCTGCGCGACCGCCTGGAACGTGCCGATCTTCGAGCCGAACTGCTCCCGCTCGGACACGTAGTCCGCGGTGAGACGCACCGCGGCCTCGCACACGCCGGTCTGCACCGCGCACAGCGCTGCGATCGCGCGTTCGACGATCCAGTCGACGATCTCCTCGCCTTGGTCGAGCGCACCGAGGAGCTCACCGGTCGCCCCGCGAAAGCGCACGAGGAAGGTCGGCTCGTCGTTGATGGCCTCGTTGCGCTCGAGCTCGATGCCGCAGTCACTCGCATCGACGAGAAAGACTCCGGTCGTGCCCCCGGTTCGCGCGGGAACGACCAGCAACGAGGCCAGGTGCGCAGCCGGTACGAGGATCTTCTCCCCGTCGAGACGCCACCGATCTCCCTCCGCCGTCGCGGTCGTCGCTGGCACATCCGGCACGACGTACTCGCCGTCCTCGTACAGCGCGGCCGTGAGGATCGTGGCGCCGCTCACCACACCTGGCAGGACGGCCTGCTGCTGCGTGGCGGAGCCGTACTGCGCGATGGGCATCGCGCCGAGCACGAGCGTCGGCAGGATCGGCAGGGGCGCGACAGCGCGGCCCTGCTGCTCGAGGAGGAGACACGCCTCCATGAAGCCGTAGCCGCCACCGCCGACGGACTCGGGGAGGCAGAGGCCCAGCAGATCGGCCTTGGCGAGCTCGTTCCACACGTCGTCGGCGAACCACCGGCCCGACGGGTCGGTCTCGATCTGGCGCAGCCGCTGCGGCGGCAGCTTGTCGCGCAGGATCTGGCCCGAGAGATCGGCGATCGACTGCTGCTCTTCCGACAGTGAGAGGTCCATTCGCCCTTCCTAGTGCCGCGGGATCCGGGGTAGGCCGAGGCCGAACAACGCGATGAGGTCGCGTTGCACCTCGTTGGTACCCCCACCGAACGTGAGGATCAGCGCACCCTGCATCGCGCGTTCGATGCGACCGGCGAGCGCGGCGGACGGTGACCCCCGTCGCAACGAGCCGGTGGGACCGATCACCTCGAGCAACAGGCGATACGCCTCGGTGAAGAACTCCGTCCCGAAGACCTTTGCCGAGCTGGCGTCGCCGGGGTTGATCTTTCCGGTGGCGACCTTCCAGTTGATGAGCTTCAGGAACTCGGTCTTGGCCAGTACGCGGGCGAGGTTGATCTGCACCCACTCCTGGTCGATGACGCGGCGGCCGTCGGGCAGCTTCGTGTCCTTGGCGAAGCGCAGTGTGTCCTCGTAACAGCGCTCGACCATTCCCGGCGGCGCGAGCGACAGCCGCTCGTAATTGAGCTGGTTCGTGATGAGATCCCAGCCCCGGTTGACGCCGGCGACGACGGCGTCGTCGCCGACCCGCACGTCGTTGTAAAAGGTCGAGGTCGTCGACGCGTTCACCATCGTCTCGATCTTCGTGTACGAGAAGCCGGGATCCGTCGTGGGCACGAGGAAGATCGTGATGCCCTTGTGTTTCGGCGCGTCAGGGTCGGTGCGGGCCGCGAGCCAGATGTAGTCGGCGTACGAGGCGAGCGACGTGAACACCTTTTGCCCGTTGATGGCCCACTCGTCACCGTCCTTCACCGCGGTGGTCTTCAACGACGCGAGGTCGGTCCCCGAGCCGGGCTCTGTGTACCCGATGGAGAAGTGGAGCTCGCCCTGGAGGATCTTGGGCAGGAACTTGGCCTTCTGGTCCTCGGACCCGAACTCCATGATGGTCTTGCCGACCGTGTTGATCGTGAGGAACGGGATCGGCACACCGCTGCGCCAGGCCTCGTTCGTGAAGATGAACTGCTCCAGATCGCTGCGGCCCTGACCGCCGTACTCCTCCGGCCACCCGATGCCGAGCCACCCGTCGCGACCCATCTTGCGAACCGCCTCGAGGCAGGCCGGACCACCGGTGTCGCCGGATGCCACCTCCGCGTCGACCTCGGGGGTCATGAGTGCGGCGAAGTATTCGCGGAGCTCCAGGCGCAGCGCTTCCTGTTCGGGCGTGTAGGCGATCTGCACCCTGCTCCTCCCGCATGGCCGACGAACGGCGCTCAGAATAGAACGTGTTTCATTTTTCTGCCAGGCTGCGCAGGGCAGGGAAAGTGCGCCGGGTACGTCGAAGTACCAGACTCACGATTGATCTACGAGGGGGATCGTGCGACACCGGGTACTCACGCTCGTCGCCGGGATGGCGCTGCTCAGCACGGTTGCCTGCGGCGCCCGGCTGAACTCGCAGCAGTACGTCGAGGCACGGGGCGCCGGCACCGGGGGCGGTGGCGGGGGCGCCGCTGCAGCCGCCGGAACCACGAAGACCGGGGCCACGGGCACGGGCACGGGCACGGGTGCCGCCGCACCCGGCGCCGCCCAAGCGGGAGGCGCGACGCCCGCGGCCGGCGGCGGGGCCGGAGGCTCGGCTCCCGGCGGGGCCGCCGCCGGAGCGGCGTGCACGCCGCAACACACCGACGCGCCGGGCGTGACGGACTCCGAAATCAAGCTCGGCAACATCTCCACAATCAGCGGCCCGGTGCCCAACTTCGGCGCCACCGGTCGCGCCGGCGCGAAGGCCTACCTCGACTACGTCAACAGCCAGGGCGGCGTCTGCGGTCGCAAGCTCTCGCTGGTGAACGGCGACGACCGGCTCGATCCTGGCATCAACCGCTCACAGACGGACCAGATGAAGGACTCGGTGTTCGGCTTCGTCGGCAATACCACGGTCGAAGACGATGGCGGGGCGGACGTCATCGGCGGCACCAACATCGCGAACTGCTCGCTGATCATCGGCAGCGAGGCCCTCAAGCAGTCGAACTTCTACTCCCCCAACCCCATCGATCCCTCCGGTACCACGAACGGCACGGTTGGGATCTGGTCGTGGATGAAGGCCAACAAGGGCATCACCAAGGTTGGCATCGTCTACCCCGACAACCCGAACGCCGCGGCGCGTATCCAGGGGTACCAGACCGACATCGCCCAGGCCGGACTCACCGCGGATCCGATCATCAAGGTCTCGGTGACGGAGTCGAACTACGTCGGCGTCGCGACGCAGATGAAGAACGCCGGTGACGACGCGTTCATCACCGTGCTCGAGGTCAACGGCATCTCGAAGCTCGCGCAGGCGATCAAGCAGGTCGGGTGGCAGCCGAAGGCGCCGTTCTATGGCGCGCAGGCCTACGGGCCGCAGCTGCCGCAGCTCGCGGGCGACGCCGCCAACGGTGCGATCATCGGGCTGACGCACGACATCGTCGAGGGCGCCGGCCCCGCCATGCAGACGATGTCGCAGTACTACCAGGCCAGCAGCTCGGGTCAGCCGCTCGACTTCTTCGCCATCATGGGCTGGGCGGCCGCGAAGATGTGCGTCGACGCGATCGCCGCCGCCGGTCCCGCTCCGACGCGCGACGCCGTCATCGCCGCGCTGAACGGGCTCCACAACTTCACCGCGGACGACCTCCTCGCGCCGCGCGATCCGGCCGGCAAGAAGAGCCCGACGAAGTTCGTGATGGTCACCATCGACGGCGGGGTCTGGAAGCGGGTCTATCCCGCCCAAGGGTTCGCGGATCAATGACCGCCGTCGTCGACTGGTTCGCCGGCATCCGCACCAAACCCACGCGCGCCATCGCCGTGGTGCTGGTCGTCTACTACGTCGTTCGCGTGTGGACGACCGCGGGCGACAGCGGTCAGCTGTTCAGCTTCACGGTGATCGGCATCGCGGAAGGCTGCCTCTTCGCCATCGCCGCGAGTGGCCTCGTCCTCACCTACGCCACCACGGGCGTCTTCAACTTCGCCCACGGCGCGGTCGGGATGGTCTCGGCCTACGTCTTCTACTCGCTCACGATCCAGCACGGCGTCCCCGTTCCCCTGGGTGTGCTGCTCGTACTCGTGGTGTTCGCGCCCCTCGTGGGTCTCGCCACCGAGCGCGTGATGCGCTCGTTCCGCGACGCGAGCGTGCAGACGACGGTGGTGGTGACGATCGCGTTGTTCGTCATGTGCATCGGGCTCGCGCAGAAGTTCTGGCCG
Source organism: Acidimicrobiales bacterium (assembly GCA_035937605.1). Classification (GTDB taxonomy): domain Bacteria; phylum Actinomycetota; class Acidimicrobiia; order Acidimicrobiales; family JACDCH01; genus DASUCS01. Next base: position 8,411 of record DASZHU010000185.1, read on the forward strand.
CCCGAGACCGGGGCTCGCCTCGAGCCCCTGATCAAAGGCGACACCATCAAGATCTGGCAGGCCAACCTCACGCGGGACAACGTGCTCGCGCTGGTGCTCGCTGTCGTCGTCGCACTCGCGTTGCGCAGCCTCCTCTTCGTGAGCCGCACGGGCGTCGCCATGCGGGCAGTCGTCGACAACCCGACCCTGGCCGGGCTCAACGGCGCTCCACCGATCACGATCGCCCGCTACAGCTGGATCCTCGGCTCCGTGCTGGCGTCGCTGTCGGGCATCCTGCTCGCGAGCAACGGCTCATCGCTCGATCCCATCGTGCTGACCTTGTTCGTCGCCGGTTCGTACGGCGCCGCCGTGGTCGGCAAGTTGAAGAGCCTGCCCCTCACGTTCGCGGGTGCGATCGCGCTGGGCGTCATGAAGCAACACGCATCGTTCGCGCTGCCGCAGACGAGCGCGTGGCAGTCCGTGCAGATCGCGATCCCGGGCATCTTCCTGTTCGCGGCGCTGCTCCTCGTGCCCGCGGCGAAGCTGAGCGTCGGACGAATCGTCGGAGCCAGGACACCGAAGGTGCCCAACCTGCCCTCGTCGGTCGTACGCGCCGCGGTGTTCGTCGGCGCGATGGCCGTCGTGGCGAACGCCGCTCCGGCTACGCGTTTGTTCGACATCACGACCGGGCTGATCTATGCGCTCTTGCTGCTGTCGCTCGTGCTGCTCACCGGTTACAGCGGCCAGATCTCCTTGTGCCAGTACGTGTTCCTCGCGATGGGGGCCTGGGCGATGGGCACGTTCTTCGGCGGTCACAGCGTGTGGGGCATCGTGCTGGGCGGGCTCGTCGCGGTGCCTCTCGGAGTGATCGTCTCGCTTCCCGCGCTTCGCCTTCAGGGTCTGTACCTCGCGCTGGTCACGTTCGGATTCGCGTCGATCGCGCGCGATCTGCTTCTCCAGAACGAGCACTTCTACGGCGCGTCGTCAGTGAGCGTGGGGCGCCTGCACTTGCTCGGCATCAAGTTCGACAACGACAAGGCCTACCTCGTCCTCTGCGCGATCGTCTTCGCGATCGTCGCCATCGGCCTCCTCGCGTTGCGGCGCGGCTCGTTCGGCCGGCGGCTCGCGGCCCTGCGCGACAGCCAGGCCGCGTGCGCGACCATCGGCCTCGACGTCCGCCGCACCAAACTGGCGGTGTTCACGATCTCCGCGTTCACCGCCGGCATCGCCGGCGCCATGTTCGGAGGGCTCAAGGCGACCGCGGACGCGATCCAGTTCGATCCGATCAACAACATCGTGCTGTTGCTGTTCGCGGTCGTCGGCGGCGTCACGACGGTGACCGGCGCGCTCATGGGCGGTGCGCTGTTCGCGCTCCTGCCCTTCATCCAGAGCGAGTACCCGGACCAGAGCGGGCTGGTCTTCGCGGGTGTCGCCGTGGCAGTCGTCGCCCTCGGGCGCCAGCCCAACGGTCTCGCCGGGATGTTCTACGAGGCGATCACCGGACGCGGGCGCCCGGGGCGCGAGCGCGCGAACTCGGTTCCCGCGGGCAACGCACCCGCGGGCACGCGCGAGGTGGCCCGTGCAACCGCGTAGACGAGCGCTGACTGCGCTCGCGGGTGTCGCCCTGCTCGCGTCGATCGGGGCGAACGGGTCGGCCCGGGCCCAGTCGACCGCGTCGAGCTCGTCCGGAACGGTGAAGTTCGGCGGCTTCAAGCTCGACTCGGCCGGCGAGGGCCTGACCTTCACGTACAACAGCCCAGGTCTGATCCCGGGCACGCCGTCGCCGCTCTTCGCTGCGAGCCTGCCTGAGTCACTGACAAACATGGACAGTGGGCCGAGCGGCTACGCGCTCTCGAGCCTGGTGTATCCCGGTCCTCTCGTCGCCGACCTGCCGACGGTGCTCGCGCTCGGCGGGGTGCCGAACGCGAACCAGATCCCCGGCTATCCGGTGAGATCGCAAGCCTTCTACCCGGCGGGACCAACGACCGCGACCCAGGACCTCGGCACCGGCCGTGAGACCGCGGTCGCGGACACCACGACCGCGCACGCCGAGACCGTGTACGGAGCCGCGCAGCTCCCGCCTGTCATCACCGCGGGATCGATCACCTCGACGAGCGACAGCCAGATGGCCGCCGATCAGGTCGTGACCCGCACGCGCGTCGAGTTGAACAACGTCGACATCGCCCTCGGTGTGGTGCACATGGACTCGATCGTGACCGACCTCGTGGCCAACAGCAACGGCACCGCCGCCGCGACGGACGGCCGCACCACCGTCACGGGCGTGACGGTGCTCGGTCAGCCCGCCACGATCGACGCGACTGGCGTCCACCTGTCACGCCCGCCGGCCGAACCCACCACCACCTCGTCGAGCTCGCCGCTGTCCCCGTTGACCGGACCGCTGCAGTCGGCAACCGATCCGCTCGACAAGCTCCTCGTGTCGACCCTCGGCACCGCGAACGCCGACATCAACAAGCTCCTCGCGCAGGGCGGCATCTCCGTGCAGCTGCTCGAGCCCAACGAGGTGAAGAAGGGCGCCGAAGCCAGCCGGCTGGCCAGCGGGGTGCTCGTGACCCTGACGTACAACGGCAGCACCGAGCCGGTGCTCTCGAACATTCTCAACCTGATCCCGATAGAGAGCCTCCCGAGCCAGGGCGTGGGCCCGATCCCGTTCAGCTCGCCGCAATCGATCGTGCTCGCGCTCAAGGCGACGCATGTCGAGACGGTCGGCCTCGCCGCCGGTCACGTGCACGCTGCGGCCAACCCGCCGGTGGCCTTGCCGTCGGTCGCGAGCGTGGCGACGTCGGGCGCGCCGAGCATCGGTTCGACTACCGGCTTCTCGACCCCGACGCCCGCCCTCGGCACCGGCGCAGGCGCGGCCGGAGGCGGTGGCAACGGCACCTCGATCGGCGCCGCGTCGCCGATCGGCTTCGTAGGCGGTGAGCCGCTCGCCGCCGCGCTGTCCGCGCTGTTGTTGTTGATGGCCGCGTCCGCGTTCTGGGTCGGGTCGGGTCGTCTTGCCGACAACGCACTGTCGGTCGCGAGTTCGTCGTGCCCCGAAGGGCTCGACCGCAATGTCCGCAACGGAGGAAGTTCGTGAACGAGCGCCCCCGCCGCACGCGGCCGCTGACGGCGGCACCGGTGGTGCACGAGACCGGCGGTCCGCCGGACGAGCTCGCCGTCGACGACGTGGTGCTCACCCCGGCATCCAACCGGCCGGGCGACGCCGCCGCGGCATCCGACGCGGGTCGCTACCAGCGGCTCGCCGACGGTGTGCGGTCGCTCCGCGCGGGCGGCGGCACGCTCAACCTCAGCGAGCGCACGCTCATGGTGCTCGGCGGTGTGATCGCGCCGCTCGGTCTCGTCGTCGTCGTCATCGGCTGGTACGGCGCCGCGCACTCGCCCTTCCTCTTCCAACAGGTGCCATATCTCATCTCAGGGCTCGGCATCGGCCTCGGGCTCGTGTTCCTGGGATCGTTCTTCTACTTCGCCCACTGGATCACCGAGCTCGTGAAGGAAGGTCGTACACAGTCCGCGGCGATGATCGAGGCGATCGCCCGCCTCGAGGAGACGGTGAAGCAACAGGCAGCCGCCGACCGGCTCGCCGTCGCGGCCGACGGCACGACCGGCCCGAGCGCCAACGGCGCCGGGTCCGGCGAGCTCGTGGCGACGGGCAAGGGCACCATGGCGCACCGGCCCGACTGTGTCGTGGTCGCCGGCAGGGCCGGCCTGCGCCGCGTCGGAGCCGACGACGGGCTCGAGTCGTGCAAGCTCTGCGATCCCTACGCCGAGGCAGCAACGAGCTGACCCACCCCTACACTGCGCACAGCAATCGGAGGTGGACGTCGTGGTCCTGGTGTGGCTCGTGGTAGCGGTGGCGCTCATCCTCTTCGAGCTGCACCATCTCGCGTTCTACGCGCTGTTCGTCGCCGTGGGTGCGTTCGCGGCCGGTGTCGTTGCTGTCGTCGCGCCCGGCGCCATCGGTCTGCAAGCGCTCGTCGCGGTCGGTGTATCGATCGCCGGCGTCGTGCTCGTGCGTCCGTACGTCAGCAA
>DASZHU010000186.1:0-5229 GCA_035937605.1 Acidimicrobiales bacterium
GCATGCCCGGTGTTCTACTCCCGACGCACCGGTAGCGTCTCCCGGATGCGCATAGGAATCTTCGGCGGCGACGCCGGTCAGGGCGAAGGTGGCATCGACGAGCTGGTGAAGTCCGTGCACGAGATCGCCGACCAGGGCTTCGCCAGCTACTGGTTGCCGCAGATCTTCGGCGTCGACGCGCTCACCGCGTTCGCCGTCGTCGGGCACCAGGTCCCCGGCATCGAGCTGGGCACTGCGGTGATCCCGACGTACCCGCGCCACCCGATGATGCTGGCGAGCCAGGCGCTCACGGTGCAGTCGGCCATCGGTGGACGCCTCGCGCTCGGCATCGGCCTCTCGCACGAATTCGTGATCGAGCAGATGTGGGGCTACTCGTTCGCCAAGCCGGTGCGCCACATGCGGGAGTACCTCTCCATCCTTCGCCCGCTACTCCACGAGCGATCGGTGCAGTTCAAGGGCGAGGCGTTGTCGGCCGCAGCCGGGCTCACGGTGGCACCCGAGATCCCCGCGCCACCGATCCTTGTCGCCGCGCTCGGCACACAGATGTTGCGCCTCACCGGACGGATGGCCGACGGCACGATCACGTGGGTCACCGGACCGTCGACGTTGGCCGAGCACACAGTGCCCACGTTGCGATCGGCGACCGCCGAGGCCGGACGACCCGAAGCGTTCAGAGTCGTCGCCTGCCTGCCCGTGTGCGTCACCGCCGACGAAGCCGGCGCGCGCGACCGCGCCGCCAAGGTCTTCGCCATCTACGGACAGCTTCCGAGCTACCGCGCCATGCTCGACCGCGAGGGCGCCGCCGGCCCGGCCGACGTCGCGCTCGTCGGCGACGAGGCCGCGGTGCGCGCGGAAATCGAGCGCGTGGCAGAAACGGGCGCGACCGACTTCCTCGCCGCGGAGTTCGGTGCGACCGAAGCGGAACGCACCCGCACCCGCGAGCTGCTCCGCTCGCTCGTCTGAGCGCAGTCGCTAGCGGGCCGTCCACCCGCCGTCGATGGCGAGGATTTGGCCGGTGCAGTAGCTCGCCGCATCGGACGCGAGGAAGATCAGCGCGCCGTCGAGTTCGTCGGGCTCACCGAACCGCGCCATCGGGCAGGTGCGCTGCACGAACGCGATCGCCGACTCGTCGACAACCATCTCGGCCGTCATCTCACTCGGGAACCACCCGGGCGCCAGCGCGTTGACGCGTACACCCTTTCGGGCCCATTGCGCGGCGAGCTCGCGCGTGAGGTTCACCACCGCGCCCTTCGACGCGCAGTACGAGGCCTGCTTGATGGGCGCCGCCGCGACCAGGCCGAGGATCGACGCGATGTTGATGATCGATCCCGCGCCCTGTTGGATCATCTGCACGCCGCCGAGCTGCGACATCACGAACAGCCCATTCAGGTTGATCTCGATCACCTCACGGAATCGCGCGGGCGTCTCGATCTCGGCCGGCATCGGCGTGCCGACCCCCGCGTTGTTGACCAGCACGTCGAGCCGTCCGAAGCGCTCGACCGCAGTAGCCACGAGACGCTCACAGTCCTCGTCGTGGGTGACGTCGAACGTGACCGTCGCGAACCGATGGGCGTCGCCGACCGACTCCGCGAGCTGGTCGAGCCGCGCGGTGCGCCGGGCCGCCGCCACGACCGTGGCGCCCGCCGCGTGGAGCACCCGGGCGAAGCGCTCGCCGAGCCCGCTCGACGCCCCCGTGACCACGGCGATCTTGCCGTCGAGGGCGAACAGGGACTGCACGTCGGTCGTCATGCGATGAAGATAGGTGTCGAATCCGGGCGACCTCGTTCGTCGTACTGGTACCAACCCCGAACGGAGGAGACCCCGATGAAGTACATGCTGCTGATCTACAGCGATCCGACCGCGTGGAACCCGGCCGACGGCGACAAGATCATGGGCGAGTACATGGCGTTCACGCAGGAGATCATGGACAGCGGTGAGATGGTGGCCGGCGATCCGCTCCAGGGCTCGGAGACGGCCACCACCGTCCGCCAGCGCGACGGCAAGCGGACCACGACCGACGGTCCGTTCGCCGAGACGAAGGAAGTGCTCGGCGGCTACTACATCGTCGACGTGAAGGATCTCGATCGAGCGATCGAGCTCGCGGCGAAGATCCCCGACTCACGGACGGGCAGCGTCGAGGTTCGGCCCGTGATGGAGATGGGTTGACGGTGCGCCGTTGAGCTACGAGCACCTGTTCCGTCAGGAGTCGGGGCAGGTGCTCGCGTCGCTCATTCGCACGCTCGGCGATTTCGACGCGGCGGAGGACGCCTTGCAGGAAGCCGTGGTGGCCGCGCTCGAGCGCTGGCCCCGCGACGGCACTCCCGATCGACCCGGCGCGTGGCTGCTCACCGCGGCCCGGCACAAGGCGATCGATCGCGCCCGGCGAGAGGCGAAGCGGGAGGGCAGACAAGCTGCCGCGCACGAGCTGCTCGCGACCGCAGCCGAGGACGATCAAGGCACCGACATGACCATCACCGATGACCGGCTGCGACTGATCTTCACGTGCTGCCATCCGGCGCTGGCACAGGACGCCCAGGTCGCGCTGACCCTGCGCACGCTCGGCGGGCTCACCACCGACGAGATCGCTCGCGCGTTCCTGGTACCGGAGGCCACGATGGCGCAGCGCCTCGTGCGGGCCAAGCGCAAGATCAAAGTCGCCGGCATCCCGTATCGCGTGCCCGACGATCACGAGCTGACAGCGCGCCTCGATGCGGTACTCGAGGTCGTGTACCTCATCTTCAACGAGGGCTACACGGCCTCCGCCGGTAGCGAGCTGGTGCGCCGCGAGCTGTGCGACGAGGCGATCCGCCTCGGTCGTCTCCTCACGCAGTTGATGCCGGACGAGGTCGACGCGCTCGCGCTGCTGGCGCTCATGCTGCTCCACGATGCTCGCCGGATGACGCGCGTCGACAACGAAGGCGCCCTCGTCCTGCTCGGCGACCAGGACCGCACCAGATGGAACCGCGGCCAGATCACGGAGGGTGTCGCGCTCGTGGAGCGGGCGCTGCGACAGCGGGCCGGACCGTACGAGCTGCAGGCCGCCATCGCCGCGCTGCACGCCGAGCCCGAGCGTGCCGACGACACCGACTGGGCCGAGATCGCGGCCCTCTACGCCGAGCTCGCGCAGCTCGACCGATCGCCGGTCATCGCGTTGAACCGAGCCGTCGCCGTGGCCATGGCGCAGGGGTTCGATGCCGGCCTCGACCTCGTCGACGCGCTCAGCCCCGCGCTGGACGATTTGCACCTCTTCCATTCGACTCGCGCAGATCTGCTGCGCCGCCTCGGGCGCGAGGCGGAGGCGGCGATCGCGTACGAACGCGCCATCGAGCTCGCGGCGAACGACGCCCAACGTTCGTTCCTCGAACGCCGACTCGCCGGTGTGCGAGGCTCGACGCGTGGCTGATCCGACAACCGTCGTGCTGGTGCACGGCGCTTGGCACGGCGCGTGGTGCTGGGACAAGGTCGTCGCCCTCCTCGACGAGGCGGGCATCGCCACACACGCGACTGAACTCCCTTTCACCTCGTTCGACGACGACGTGCGGGCCACGAGCGGCGCACTCGACCGGATCGACGGCCGAGTGGTGCTGTGTGGACATTCGTATGGCGGTGCCGTGATCACACAGGCGGGAACTCACCCATCGGTGGAACACCTCGTGTACCTCACCGCGTTCGCGTGCGACGTCGGTGAGAGCCCGTCGGCGACCGCAGTCGAGGAGAACCTTCCGTTCACCGCGATCAACGACGCACTGGTTTTCCGCGACGACGGCGCGTCGATGTCCGTCGATCCCGCGAAGGCGGCCGCCGTCTTCTACCACGACTGCGATCCTGCGGACATCGAGGCCGCCATCTCGCGCCTGCGGCCCGTGAACCTCAGCTGTGTGACCACACCGACGACTTCCGCGGCCTGGCGCGACAGGCCGTCGACCTACGTGGTCTGTACCGAGGACAGGGCACTGCACCTCGAACTCCAACGCCATCTCGCCACGCGGTGCACGACGTCGGTCGACTTCGCGACCGCGCACTCCCCGTTCCTCAACCGCCCCGAGCTCGTTGCCGATCTCCTCGAGGGGCTCACACGATGAAGGTGCGCATCGGGTACGGGCTCGGCACGCGGTCGCTCACGAACGATGCCAGCCGGTTCGGCGCCTTCGTCGACGCGCTCGAAGGCTGCGGGTTCGACTCGCTGTGGCTGTCCGAGCGCATCACCGGCGATTGTCCCGACCCGCTGATCGGGCTCGCCGTGGCGGCCGGACGTACCCGCAAGCTGAAGCTCGGCACGAGCGTGCAGGTGCTACCCGGCCGAAACCCGGTCCTGCTCGCGAAGGAGTGGGCCAGCCTCGACCGGCTCTCGAACGGGCGGACGCTGCCCGCGTTCGGTCTCGGGGTGGCGGACCCGCGCGAGCAGCAGGCGTTCGGCGTGGCCCGCGGCGATCGCGCCAAGTGGTTCGACGAGGCCCTTCCCCTCATCCGTCGGCTCTGGACCGAGGACGCGGTCGACCACGACGGCGCGCGCTTCCACTTCGAAGCCGTGTCCGTGCGCCCGAAGCCGGTCCAGCAACCTCCGGACGTGTGGCTGGGCGGCCTCGCGCCGTCCGAGCTGCGTCGCATCGGCCGGCTCGGCGACGGCTGGCTGCCCTCGTTCTGCACACCCGCCGACGTCGAGCGCGCGCGGCCTGCGATCCTCGAGGCCGCCGCGGCCGCCGGCCGCACATTCGACGATGAGCACTGGGGGGCGCTCGTCGCCTATACCGCTGGCGCGATACCCGACGCCGTCGCGACCGCGCTCTCCGCGCGCAGACCGGATCTCGACGATCCGAGTGAGGTCATCGCGTCCGGGCTCGACGGACTGCACGCCCGCATCGAGGAATTCGTCGCAGCCGGTGCCTCGAAATTCGTGGTCGTGCCGCTGGCCGAGCCGGCCGACTGGGACGCGGAGCTGGTCGTCGTCGCCGACGCGTTGCTCCCCCTGCAGCGCGCGGCGTGAACATGCCCTGACCAGCGGGTCAGGAAAACCCGGAAGCGGGGCAGGAACCGGCGCCCCGGCGCGAGAACCCTGTGACGGATGACCGGGCAGGGGGCCCTCCGGCGCCGGTCAAAGGGGGATGCGACATGCGGAGATCCACGCTCCGGCTCTACGGACCGTTTCTGGCGCTGGCCGCAGTCCAGGCGCTGTTCATCGTGGCGGCGCCGTCGAAGGCACCTGACCGCACCGCGTTGACCGCGGGCGCG
>DASZHU010000187.1:0-7709 GCA_035937605.1 Acidimicrobiales bacterium
TCCTCGCGTACGGCACGACGGGCACGGTCGCGCGGCTGATCGGCGCGGGTAACGAGCGCGAAGCCGCGCACCAAGCCGTGCAGGGAATGTGGCTCGCGCTGTGCATCGCCGCGGTGCTCGTGCCCGGCGGGCTCCTGGCCGGCGGATGGCTCGTACGGGCGCTCGGCGCATCGGGGGCACTCGCCACGAACGCCGAGATCTACCTGCGCATCAGCATGCTCGGCGTGCCCGCCTTGCTGGTCACGTTGGCGGGCACGGGCTACCTGCGCGGGCGCCAGGACACGCTGACGCCGCTCGCCGTCGCGCTCGGGTCGAACGTCGTGAACCTTGCCCTCGAGCTCGTGCTCATCAACGGCCTCGGGTTCGGCATCGGCGCCTCCGCGCTCGCCACCGTCGTGGCGCAGAACGCGGCCGCGGCGGTGTACGTGCGGAGAGTCGTGCGGGCGGTGCGCACCCTCGACGTCGGCATCCGTCCCGACCGCCGCTCGATCGGAGTGCTGGGACGAGCGGGCGGGGCCCTCCTGCTGAGAACGGCAGCGCTGCGCGGCGCGTTGACCGCGGCAACCGCGATGGCTACGCGCATCGGTTCCGTCGACGTGGCCGCTCACGAGATCGCGTACGAGTTGTGGAACTTCCTCGCGCTCGCGCTCGACGCGGTGGCGATCGCGGGTCAGGCGATCATCGGCAAGGAGTTGGGTGCCGGCAGCGACGAGGAGGCCAAGGCAATGGGCCGGCGGATGCTCGGCATCGGCCTGCTCTCGGGTGCGGTGCTCGGCGCACTCGTGCTCGCGTTGCGAACCGTGCTGCCCCACGTGTTCTCAGGCGACGAAGCGGTGATCGCACTCGCCTCGTTCCTGCTGTGGTACGTCGCGCTGCTGCAGCCGGTGAACGGCCTCGTGTTCGTGCTCGACGGCGTGTTGATCGGCGCGGGAGATCTTCGCTACATGGCCGGTGCGATGGTGGGCGCGGCCGCCGTGTTCGCGGCGGGCGCGGTGGTCGTGATGCGTCTCGGCCTCGGGATCGGTTGGGTGTGGGCGCTGATCGGCGCGTTCATGGTCGCCCGTCTCGTTGGTCTCGGCGGCCGCTTCCTCACCGGCAACTGGGCCGTCCCGGGCGCCACCCGCTGATGGCGCCGAACCGACGGTTCTCCGTCAGAAGGGCGTGTTGCAGAACGGCGAAGGTGTCGTTGCGAACATGGCGTCGGCCCGCCGGAGGGCGTCGCGATTGCCGCTCACACGACCCGCCTCGGCCAGCGTGCTCCACCGCACACCACCGAGGTACGCGCTGCCGAGGGCGTCGATGGTCATCGTGAGGTCGGCCTCGGCCGATCGCTCGGGGCGGCACGTCGCGCCATCGGGACCACCCTCGAGTCGGAACCGGCCCGACGCCGCACCTCCGGGGCGGAACGGGTTGACGATCTCCAACACCACGGAGCCGTCGGAGGCGTACCGACGCGCCTCGAGGGCCGCGACCGCGTCGATCACGCAGATCCACAACATGTCCCACACCCCGGTCGTGCGGTAGGCGCGCTTGTCGACCAGGCGCCAGGGCAGCGACGAGTCGACCGGCTGGAGGTCGAGCTCGAAACGATCGATGAGGTCGATGTCGAAGACGAACCGCCACAGCGCTGCCTCGACGCCGGGATCGATCGCGATCACTTCCTTCACGATGAGCGTGCTCTCGTGCTCGGCCTCGGATTCGCGAACGCGGTACGCGACGTACCCGTCCGGACGACCACTCGCGTCTTCGTGAACCGCGCAGAACAGAGCCGTGGCGCCGTGGCGCTCGAACTCGCGGTCTCGAAGGATCTGCTCCCACCGGCCGTCTGACCGCTGGACAGAACCCGCGCGCTGGCGCCGCCAGTCGTCGAAGATCGGCGGAAGCACCTTCGGCCGCTCGCTCCCCCACACCATGCGCATGCGCCCGTCAGTGGACACTGCGACCAGGAGCTCGACGCGGGACTTCTGCAGCTTGGCCTCGAGGTACTGCGACGCAACGCCGTACCCGAAGCGGTTGTAAATAACGGCCTCCGATGCCGTGAGGCCGGCAATCGCCTCGCCCCGCGCGGCGACGTCGTCGAGCTGGTGCTGCATCATCTGGCGGAGGATGCCGCGGCGACGATGACTCGGAAGACACGCAACCCAGGTGACACCCGCCATCGGGGTCGTCTCGTTGCCAGGCACCGTGAGGTCGAACGAGTACGCACCGGCGGTGGCGACGACGTCGCGCCCATCGGCGACGGCGATCATGCGCTCGTGCTCGACGACGAGCTTCTCATCGTCGACCCGTTCTGGCACGACGTGCTCCAGGAACGCCGTGTGCGCGACGCGGTGGAGCTCCTCCATATTGTCGACGGTGACGGGGACGATCTCGTAGGCCACGACGCGCGGGTCTAGTGCGCGGAGGTGCGGCGGCGCTCCTGGAATATCGCCATCACGGCCTTGCCGTCGGCCTTCCCGCTCGTGCTCCGCATCACCTGACCGGTGAGGAACTGCACGGCCTTGTCGTCGCCCGCGACGTATTTCGTCCACACGTCGGCGTAAGCCGCGATGACTTCGTCGACCGTCGCGTCGAGCGCCGAGGTGTCCATTTCCTCGAAACCCTTTGCGTTCGCGATCGCCTCCGGATCGCCACCGTGCTCGACGAGCTCCGCGAGGACCGTCTTCGCCTGCGTGGCGGTGAGCGCACCGCTCACCTCGAGCTGCGTCAACTTCGCGAGCGAGATCGGCTCGACCGCGTCGGCCCCGTCGACTGCGAGGTTGTGCTCGACGTGGGTGAGCACCCTTGCAGGGTCGCCACGCTCGCTGATCGCGGCGAACGCCAGATCGTCGAGCCCGCGGGCGACGGCGACCACGACGCCCGACGTGTTCGGCGTGACTCCGGCGGCGTCGGCGAGCCGCTGGCGGCGATCATTCGGCAGCGCCGGCATTGTCGCCACGATGTGGTCGACGAGATCGGCCTCGGGCTCGAGCGGCACAAGGTCGGGCTCGGGGAAGTAGCGGTAGTCCTCCGCCTGCTCCTTGCTCCGACCCGGACGGGTACGTCCAGCCTCTTCGTCCCAGTGACGGGTCTCCTGGCGCACGCGCTCACCCGAAGTGATCAGGTCGACCTGACGGCTCGCCTCGTACTCGATCGCCCGACCCAGTGACCGCACGGAGTTCAGGTTCTTGATCTCGCAACGCGTTCCGAGCTCGTCGCCGCGCTTGCGCACCGACACATTGGCGTCGACGCGCATCGACCCTTCTTCCATCTTGGCGTCGGATACGCGGGTGGCGAGCAGGATCGCGCGCAGCTCGTTCACGCAGTCACGCGCGTCGTCTGCCGATCGCAGGTCCGGGCGGCTGACGATCTCGACGAGCGGGATGCCGGCGCGGTTGTAGTCGACCAACGAGTACTCGGCACCGTGGATGCGGCCCCCGCCCCCGACGTGGGTGTTCTTCCCGGTGTCCTCCTCGATGTGGGCGCGCTCGATGCCGATGCGCGCGCCGTCGGGCAGGTCGAGATACCCGTCGACGTTCGTCGGCATGTCGTACTGCGACACCTGATAGTCCTTGGGCATGTCGGGGTAGAAGTAGTTCTTCCGCGCGAACACCCCGCGCTTCGCCGCGCAATGCAGCGCCTGTCCGAGCCGAAGTGCGAGCTCGACCGCCTTCTCGTTCAGCACCGGCAGTGAGCCGGGCAGCCCGAGGCACACGGGGCACACGTTGGTGTTCGGCTCGTCGCCGAAGAGGTTCGGGCAGCCGCAGAAGAGCTTCGTCGTCGTGGCCAGCTCGCAGTGCACCTCCAGCCCGATGACGATCTCCCAGTCCTCGGGAACGCTCATGTGGAGACCTCCTCTCTCAGCTGCGCTCGCAACACGAACTTCTGCACCTTTCCGGACGCCGTGCGGGGGAACTCGTCGATCGACCGCACTTCCTCCGGCCACTTCTGCTTGGCCAGCCCCGCCGCCGCCATCGCCTCGCGCAATTCCGCGAGCGTCGGCGCGACACCGCGCACGAACGCGCACGCGTGCTCACCCAAGCGATCGTCGGGCGCCGCGACGACCGCGCACTCGAGAACCCCCGGTATGCGCAGCAGCACCTCTTCGACCTCGGCCGCGCTGATGTTCTCGCCGCCGCGGATGATCACATCGCTCTTGCGATCGGTGATGCGAAGGTACCCGTCGTCGTCGAGCACACCGATGTCGCCGGTGTGGTACCACCCGTCGTCGTCGAACACGCTCGCCGTCAACGCTTCGTCCGTGTAGCCCGCGAAGCAATCCGGACCGCGACTCTGGATCTCACCGTCGTCCGCGAGGCGGATCTCGCACCCGGCGAGCGGATGGCCGTCGGTGCCCGCCCGCTTGTCGAGCGGATCTTCGTGCACGCAGCCGGTGATCGACGGATGCTCGGTCGATCCGTACATGCGCACGATCGAGATGCCGAGCTTCGTCGCGCGGTCGGCAACCGCGGCCGGTACGGCCGCGCCCCCGAGCCCGATGTACCGCATCAGCGGGAGATGTACCTCGGGATCGAAGCTCGGATGATCGAGCAACGAGGTGAGGAAGTACGTCGCACCCGTGCCCGACATCAGCTGCTCGTCGGCCATCTGCTGCAGGATCGCACCGGGATCCCAGACGTCGACGAGGTGGATCGGCTTGCCCTGCACCGCGGGGATCAGGAGCGCCGCCAGCATCCCGATGCCGTGACCGACGGGCGCGCCCACGATCGCCGGAGCCGCCTTCGTCGGTTGCGCCGAGGAGAGCTGGCGCACCTCGAAGCCGATCGTGCGGTGCGTGTGCACCACGCCCTTCGGGTCGGAGGTGGTGCCCGATGTGTACGCGACGAGTGCGGGCGCGGTCGCGTCCACAATTGCCAGCGGCCCGAACGGCTCGGCCCCGAACCAGGCATCCAAGGGCTCGAAGCCCGAGGGGTCGTCACCCACGACTGCGACGAGCTCCGGCAGCGGCGCGCCGCTCTCGAGCACGGTTCTCGTACCGCTGAGCGCACCGAAGGCATCGAACGTGACGTACGCACGCGGCGGCGTCTTGCGCAGGATGTAGCCGACTTCCTTCGGTCCGTAAAAATGCACGATGGGCATGACGACGGCGCCCAGGAACGCGGCCGCGTAGAAGACGTACGCGGCCTCGACCCAGTTCGGGAGCTGGAAGGCCACGACGTCGCCGGGCTCGACACCGCGATCGCGCAGGCCTTGCGCAAGGCGCAACGCCTCGTCGCGAACGGCGGCGAGCGTCGCATCGTGCGGATGCACCGTCGATCGCACGGTGAACGGTTGGTCGCCGTGTTCGCGGAGGCCGGCGTCGATGAGCTGGCCGAGCGAGTGGTCCGTCCAGAAGCCCTTCGCGATCCAGTCGCGCTCGAGCTCGGGCGCGATGGTGCGCAGGTTCCAGTTCATCGCGGCGCCGCGCCCTCGAGCGCGGCGGCGGCGCGCAGCATCACCGCCTCTTGCAAGGGCGGTGCGAGCACCTGCACGCCGACCGGCAGCCCGTCCTCACCGGTTCCGAAGGGCACCGACATCGCAGGGTGCCCGCTCAGGTTCGACGGGATCGTGAAGACGTCGTTCAAGTACATCGCGAGCGGGTCTTTCTTCGCGCCGAACACAAACGCCGTGGTCGGCGCCGTCGGCCCGAGCAGGACGTCGAACTGCTCGTACGCGCGCTCGAAGTCATGCAGGATCAGCGTTCGCACCCGTTGCGCCTTGCCGTAGTACGCGTCGTAGTAGCCCGCCGAGAGCGCGTACGTGCCGAGCATGATGCGCCGCTTCACCTCGGCTCCGAACCCCGCCGTGCGGGTCTTCGTGTTCATCTCGGCGGTGGTCGCCGCGTCGACGCGGAGGCCGTACCGCACACCGTCGTACCGCGCCAGGTTGCTCGACGCTTCAGCCGGCGCGATGAGGTAATAGGCCGAGAGGCCGTAGATCGTCGACGGCACGGATGCATCGTCGACCTTCGCGCCGGCCCGCTCGAGTGCGGCGGCTGCATCGCGCGCGCGCTGCGCAACGTCGGGTGACAGGCCGTCAGCCGCGAAGAACTCGCTGATGAGGCCGACGCGCAGCCCTTCCACGCCTTCCGCGAGCGACTCGTCATAAGCCGGAACCGGCTCCGGGATGGACGTGGTGTCGCGCGGGTCGTGGCCGGCGATGACGCGCAGACTCAGCGCGGCGTCGTCGACGGTGCCGGTGAAAGGACCGATCTGATCGAGGCTCGACGCGAACGCGACCAAGCCGTAGCGCGACACACGGCCGTAGGTCGGCTTCACCCCGACCACACCGCAGAACGCGGCGGGCTGGCGGATCGAACCGCCGGTGTCGGAGCCGAATGCGATCGAGCTGAAGCCGGCCGCCACCGCCGCGGCGCTGCCCCCGCTCGAGCCTCCGGGCACCCTACCGGGGTCGTGCGGGTTGCGGGTGGGCCCGAACGCGGAGTTCTCCGTCGACGAGCCCATCGCGAACTCGTCGAGGTTCGTTTTGCCGACGACGATCGCGCCAGCCGCCTGCAGGCGCTGGACGACGGTGGCGTCGTAGGGCGGACGCCATCCCTCCAGGATGCGCGACGAACACGTGGTGGGGATGCCGCGCGTCGCGAAGTTGTCCTTCAACGCGATCGGCACGCCGGCGAGCGGTCCGGGGTCTTCTCCGGCCGCGACGCGGGCGTCGATCGCGTCGGCCGCGGCCCGGGCCTCGTCCGCCATCACGAGGTTGAACGCGTGCAACTCGGCTTCCCGACCGTCGACGCGAGCGAGGTGCTCGTCGATCACCTCGCGCGCGCTGCGGTCCTTCGAGCGCACCGCGGCGGCGAGCTCGCGAGCGGTGCTCACGGCTCCTCGCCCAGGATCGGCGGCACCTTGAAGCGCCCGTCTTGCGCGGCCGGAGCCTGGGCCAACACCTCGTCGCGGTCGACTCCGGGCACGATCACGTCGTCGCGCATCACGTTGCGCAAGGGCCAGGGGTGCATCGTCGGCGGCACGTCGCCCACGTCGAGCGCCTCGACGTCGGCCGCGTGCTCGAGCACCGCCGCCAGCTGCGCCGTGAACAACTCGAGCTCGTCCTCCGTCAGTTCGAGGCGAGCGAGCCTGGCGACGTGCGCGACATCGTCGCGGGAGATCGATGCCATGGGCTGGTCATCGTAGGCGGCACGCCCGCCGCCGCCGACTGGCGTTGCGGCCCCTGCGTCTGGCGTTGCCCGGGCAACCGATCACGAGATTCGTGCACGGTTGCCCGGGCAAACCCAGGTGGGGCGCTCAGCGGTAGGGGTCGTCGATCGTCTGCTCCCGCCACCAGTCGTCCGGGGCCGGCGTCCAGTCGGGGTCGGGCACGATGCAATCGACTGGACACACGGGCGGCAGGCACTTCTCGCAGCCCGAGCACAGCTCCGGGATGATGATCACGTCGATCCCGTGGTTGAAGATCGCGCCGAACTGCGACGGGCAGTGGCGGATGCACGTGTCGCAGTTGATGCAGATCGACATGTCGATCAGGAAGGGCGGGTTCTGCCACTTCGGATTGCGCTCGTGGCTCTCGAGCCGCTCTGCCCGGTTGCCGGCTGCCATCGGTGCGAGAGCGTACCGGGGCGACATTGACGGGACTTCCCTCTGGTGTAGCTGCGGGTGCGGCTCGTCGAACAGACAGAGAGACGCCGGCCTACTGGGGTGTGAAGCTGGTCTGGCATGTTGCCTGACCGCCGCCGACTGGCGTTGCGGCCCCTGCGTCTG